>JAZOWQ010000061.1:0-11010 GCA_045659325.1 Faecousia sp.
GGTATCTTTGCTTGCTCGAAGGTCAGATTGTTGGAGGTCTGGGTGTTATTGAAAACGATTTTCACAATCGTCCTGACCTTTCACCCAATGTTTGCGCCGTTTATACAGAAGAAAAACACCGCAGACAAGGAATTGCGGGACAGTTACTTAATATGGCGGTTGAAGATTTGAAATTAGCAGGTATTTCTCCTGTATATTTGGTTACAGACCACACGGGCTTTTATGAAAGATACGGTTGGGAGTTTTTCTGTATGGTGCAATGTGACGGCGAGACGGGTATGTCAAGAATGTACGTTCATAAATAACGAAGAACAGAAATTCCCCCCTTTTGTGTACCGCTGCACAGGCTGCCATCAAGGGCTAATATTTCCCAATAACGAATCCCCGCCGAGCAATCGGTGGGGATTTTTCTGCATCTCAGCACAGTAGAGAAACGCACTCTACTGCCCGGAGAGATACCAACGCATATGTAGAGAAAATTTTTTGCAAAACTATGGTATAATTTGGCCAAACTGTTGAAGAGGAGAATACTATGAGATCAATGAAAATTGTGGCAGATTCCTCTGCTAATATGCATCAGTTGGCAAAAGTTGCTTTTGTATCCGCGCCTCTGAAGATCATTGCCGGCGAAAGGGAATTTATAGATGACTGTCATTTAGATGCAGACGAAATGGTGGATTTTCTCGACAATTATAAAGGCAAATCCAAAACTTCCTGCCCCAATCCGGGTGATTGGTTAGACGCTTTCGGAGATGCGGACGACATATTCTGCGTTACAATTACAAGCGGATTGTCGGGCAGCTACAATGCTGCCTGCGTGGCGAAGAAAATGCTTGAGTCGGAAAACAGCGATAAGCGTGTGCTGGTAATCGACTCCTTGTCTGCCGGGCCGGAGTTGGTGCTGATTATTGAAAAACTGCAAGCGTTGATCCTGGCCGGCTGTACATACGAGGATATCTGCTTGCAAATTGGGCAGTACACACAAAAAACCGGCCTGCTTTTTGCATTGGCATCCTTGCAAAACTTTGCTGCTAACGGCAGAGTGCCTATGGCGGTAGCAAAACTGGCAGGTGTTCTTGGGATTCGGGTCATCGGAAAAGCCAGCCCGCAAGGAACATTGCAACCCTTAGACAAGACGCGCGGTGAGGCAAAAACTTTGCAAAAGCTGATGGAGCATCTGGCCGCTGACGGATTTGTTGGCGGTAAGGTGCGGATTGCCCATTGCAAAAATGAAAACGCAGCAGAAGCGCTGGCAAAGATGATACAGCAAGGGTTTCCGGGGGCAGATGTGCAAATTTCTCGTTGCCTGGGATTATGCAGTTACTATGCGGAAAAAGGTGGCCTGCTGATCGGTTACGAGAAAGCGTGATCGGACAACGAAACCCCGCCGAGCAATCGGGGGGGTTTTTATTGACGGAATGGGAATGTTGTCGTACAATGACGGTATCTGGTATTGAGGAAGTGGTTTTATGTCTGTTCGGCCAGCTAACTTGCAGGATGTGCCCCGGATTTTGGAGATCTACGGCCCCTATGTAAAAAATACTGCTATCAGCTTTGAATATGTTGTTCCTACCTTGGAGGAATTTACGAAGCGGTTTTTGAAAATTACCGCCCAATTCCCCTGGCTGGTTTGGGAGGAGAACGGTACGGTCCTGGGCTATGCTTACGGCAGCCTGCCCTTTGAACGGGCGGCCTATCAGTGGAGCGCAGAAGTGTCTATCTATCTTTGCCCCGAAGCCCACGGCAAAGGTATTGGCAAAAAACTCTATGCCGCTTTGGAACAGCTTTTGCAGCGCCAAGGTTACCGGAAGGTCTATGCCGTCATTACCACCGCCAATGAGCCCTCCGTTGCTTTTCACGAGGCAGTGGGATACCGCCATACCGCCACTATGCCGGATTGCGGCTATAAATTTGGTAAGTGGTACGGTACTGTCTGGATGGAAAAGGACCTGAATGCTTGGGATACCCCGCCCCGGGAGCCAGTTTCTATACAGGAGCTGTAATAAAAACAATGGTGATATGAAATGAATCTGAAAGCAAGAGCAAAAAAATTAAAAACAGATATTCCTGCGTTGTTTTTGGCACTGAAAGATCGCAAAACCCCGTTTCTTGCCAAGCTTTTTGCAGGCATAACGGTGGTATACGCCCTTTCTCCCATAGATTTGATTCCGGATTTTGTGCCCATATTGGGGTATTTGGACGATTTGATTTTGCTGCCTATGCTGGTTGCTCTGACAATCCGGTTTATCCCCAAGGATATGCTGGAGGAAAAGCGCAGACAGGCGGAGGGCATGTGGCAGAACGGAAAGCCTGAAAAGTGGTATTATGGAATCCCCTTTGTTCTCATATGGCTTCTGGTGATTGGCTTGATTGTGGCCGCAGTGTTGTAATATCCGTAGCGGTATGATACAATGACCCCAAAAGGAGGCGTTTGCTATGTACACCATCTATGTGAAATTCACCTGTCTGCCCGAAAAACGGGAGGCGTTTATTCAAAAGGTAAAGGACACCGGTATCTTGGATGCTATTCGGGCCGAGGACGGCTGTATCAAATACGACTATTACCTGTCGGAAAAAGACCCCAATGAACTCCTGCTCATTGAGCAGTGGGCGTCCAAGCAGCACCAGCAGATCCATATTGCCCAGCCCCATATGGCGCAGCTGCGGGCATTCAAGGATGACTTTATCACCAACACACTGCTGGGTGAAGTGGAACTTTTGTGATTATATCAGTGTGGCGCTCTCGAAATAACGGGGTTGCCGGAGCGGTATTGTAAGGAGTGGTGAGGAAGATGATTTACACAAAAAAGACTAAGAAAGCGTTGAATCTGTGTTTTGAGGCCCACAAGGACCAAAAGGATAAAAGCGGCATGCCCTATGTGTTCCATCCCTTCCATTTGGCAGAACAGATGGAAACGGAGGATACGACTGTTGTGGCTCTCCTTCACGATGTGGTGGAGGATACCGACTGCACCTTCGCAGATTTGGAAAAAGAGGGCTTCGGGGAAACGGTGATAGAGGCGCTGAAACTCCTGACCCACGGCGATGGAGTGGATTATATGGACTATGTCCAGGCCATTAAGGGCAACCCCGTGGCAAAAGCGGTGAAGCTGGTGGATTTGCGCCATAACTCCGACCGGACAAGAGTGGAGCAGCCGGACGAAAAAATGTTAGAGCGCTGGAAAACATACCGGGAAGCAATCGATTTACTGGAAGAATAAGAATACCCCCGCCGAATCTTCGGCGGGGGATTACCGTTATGCCACGGTGTTTTTGGCGCCTGCCTGTTGACGGGCCTTATTTTCTTCCCATTCCTTCCGGGTGTTGTCCAGCACATGCCGGAAGATTCCGGTGAACTGGCGATGGGCTTGCTTAAACTCCTCAGGGGAGATTTTGCCCTCGTCCAGAAGGCGGCAAAGATTCTTTGCCTTTTTCTCCAGTTTGGAGAACTCTCGGTTGATGGGGCCCAAGGCCCGGTTTGCGGTGGGGTCGGAATAATGTGTCATAATATTCCCTCCTAAAAGATGTCAGGAAGGCGCAAAAAAAGCCTATCCTGCAAAATGGTTACAATTTCCCTAGAGAAATTGATACCAATTCTTTGCAAAATAAGCTGTGGGTTGTGCCACGATCATACAACACCCCCGCCTGTTTGTCAAGTGTTTTGCTTTAAAAATTTGACATACAGGGAAAACTGGATTAAAATAATAAAAAACCTGGATAAGGTGGAAGATACATATGCATATAAATATAGAAGTCTTTGATAGGGAAGTGATTGAAAATATCGTCACCTGCCTGAATTTCAAAATGGATAAGGTGATCTTCTTCGGTCAGCACGATACCATGGACGAAGAAGCAAAGGGCATTACAAGGCGGGCGCTGTGGAAGCTCTGCGGCATTACCGATGTGTCCTTTGAGGAAGTGAGCACCAAGGATATTGACCGGGTGCTGGAGAAGATTACCAAGGTGGTGCATACCCAGGAGCGGGAAGGCGGCAAATGCTTTTTCGACCTGACCGGCGGCGAAGATATGGTGCTGGTGGCTATGGGTATGTATTCCGCTACCCATAATACCCCTATGCACCGGTTTGATATCACCGACGGAGAACTGAAAATCCTCAATACCGATGCCGACCACATTGATCAGTGTGTGGAAGGCCGTGATGTTCGGCTAACCATCGACGATTTGGTACAGCTGCAGGGCGGCGTCGTGGACCGCAGTATGCAAAAGGGGTTTAAGGACGGCTTGACAGACCCTGCTCTAAAACAGGATATCTATGCCCTCTGGCAGGTGGCAAGCGCTAATATGGGGAAGTGGAATGATTTCTCCACGGTGCTGAAGGCCACCAAAACAACAAAAGGCGCGCTGGAGGAATGGCTGGAGCGGGATAAGGTGGAACAAATTGTCCGCAATCAAAAAAACTTTGACACAGAAAAGGCGTTTGTCACCTATCTGGAGAGTTTGGAAAAAGCGGGCTGTATCAAAGATTTGACAATCCATAAGGATCGGATTTCCTTCCGTTATAAAAACAGCCATATCCGCGGTTGTATGCTGGATGCAGGAAGTATATTGGAACTGCATACCTATTTTGACCGGCTCTCCGGTGGCTTGTACGACAATTGCAGAATCGGCACTCACCTGAAATGGGGCGTCAATGCTGCCGATGATGGCTATATCGTCAACAACGAAATCGATGTACTGCTTCTGCGGGGCTATGTGCTGACCTTCATCTCCTGTAAGGCCGGCTCTCCCGACCAGATGGCGTTATACGAATTGGATACCGTCGCCTCCCGCTTTGGCGGCAAGTATGCCAAAAAGGAATTGGTGACAGCGGGGGATATGGATATCCACCATCGGCAACGGGCCGAGGAAATGAATATCTCTGTGATTCAGGTATAAATCAAAAATCCGCACCGAATCCGGTGCGGATTTTCTTTATTTTAAGACAATTTGGTTAAATAACTGTAAGGTGTCGTCGAAGCGATCCTTTTCCTCCGGACAGCCGAATACGCCGATAATCAGCTCCTGTCCGTCTTTGCGGAAGGCAGACAGCAGACAGCTGCCAGCCGAAGGAGTCTGTCCGGTTTTCAGACCCACAGCGTAGGGGCAGTAGTAAGGTGTGGCGGGGTTTACCAGAGCGTTGGTGTTCTTCCACTCAATCACTTCTCCGTGGAGATTTACCAGCTTGTTGGGGGTAATGGCATGCTCCATGATGGTCTTGTTTTCCATAGACAGCTTGCCCAGAATAGCCAAATCTCCAAAGGTGGTGTAGTGGTTGCTGTCGTGAATGCCGTCGGGATTCACAAAGTTGGTGCCGGTCATACCTACTGCCTTGGCTTGGCTGTTCATCTGCACCATAAAGGCCTGTACTGCCGCAGAGGGACTTAAATCGGGATTCTTTTTGATTACCCGGCCAGCCTCACAGGCCAGCATATAGGCTGCATCGTTGCCGCTGGGCAGAAGCATCGCTTCCACCAGCTGTCCGGCGGTGAGTACATCACCCTTCTTGATTTTGGCTACGGAAGAGCCCCATGCCACCAAATCCAATACATCGCCGGCGGTGATCTCCGTTTCCGGCTCCACATACTGCATAGCCACATAGGCGGTGAACAGCTTGGTAATGCTGGCGGGGTAAATCCGCTCGTTTGTCGTTCCGGAGGTAATTAAAAAGGTGTTTGCCTTGCAGTCATACACAAAATACTGCTTAGCCAGCAGCTGCCGTTCCGCAGGATAGGTGGCCCAAGTGGGCACAGGCTCGGTGGTTACCGTGGTAGGTTCACCGGTGGATTCTGTGGTGCTGCTGCCGGTGTCTTGCAGATTGTCCGGGGAGAAGGCAGGCTTTGTCAGGGTGATGCATACAATGATAGCAACCACAACTAACAGCGCCAGCACACCCAGCTCTATATACATCAGTTTTTTCATAGTGTTCCTCTTTTCGTAAAAACATCGGCTCTATTATACACCCAGGTTGCCCAAAAAGATAGTCTGGGAATAGAAATTTTAGAATAGGTAAAAATAGGGTAATTCCGGTTGACAATTTGCCTTATACTTGTTATAGTGAATATAGTATGAGGGAGTAATTCCGGACGGAACTTCCGTCTGCAGCATTTCGTCAAGCCGGCTTTATAGCTCGGAATGCTTTGTAGAATGAGACTCGTGCACGGCATTTTGCGCCGGTGCGCGGGTCTTTTTGTTTTCATTATTACAATAAGGAGTGGTAATCCCATGCAAAAAACCTACACCCTGACCACCCAGCAGGTTCTTGAGAACTTAGGTGTGGACGCGGGCGGCCTGAATGAC
The DNA here is from genome assembly GCA_045659325.1 of Faecousia sp. Lineage (GTDB taxonomy): Bacteria > Bacillota > Clostridia > Oscillospirales > Oscillospiraceae > Faecousia. The sequence goes on from JAZOWQ010000061.1 coordinate 6,298, forward strand.
CGGCAGGTACAGGAGCGACAGGCAAAGTATGGCCCCAACAAGCTGAAGGAGGGCAAAAAGCCTTCGCTGATTCAGCGCTTTTTCACCCAGCTGAAGGACCCGATGCTGATTATCCTGATGATTGCTGCCGCAGTGTCTGCTCTGACCGGTATGCTCTCCGGAGAGAACGAATGGGCAGAGGTCATTATCATTGTTGCGGTGGTGCTGCTGAACGCTATTTTGGGCGTGATTCAGGAAAGTAAGGCGGAGGCCGCCATTGAGGCGCTGCAAACGATGACTGCTGCCACTTGTAAGGTGATTCGAAACGGCAAGCAGATTACGCTCCACTCCGATGAGCTGGTTCCCGGCGACATCGTGGTGCTGGAAGCAGGCGATGCTGTTCCTGCTGACGGCAGAATCATCGAAAATGCCAGCTTGAAGATTGAGGAAGCTGCTCTTACCGGTGAATCCGTTCCGGTGAACAAGATGATTGATGCCCTGAATCTGGTGGGTGAAAACGAAGATGTTCCTCTGGGCGACCGGAAGAATATGTGCTATATGGGCTCTACCGTAGTGTACGGCCGCGGCAAGGCGGTCATCACCGAAACCGGTATGGACACTGAAATGGGTAAGATTGCCGGCGCATTGGCTGCTGCCCAGGATGAGGAAACCCCTCTGCAGAAGAAGCTGGATGCCCTGGGCAAGACCCTTTCTTTCCTGGTGCTGGGCATTTGTGTGTTTATCTTTGCCTTTAACCTGCTGATGGAAGGCAAATTCGACTTAAGCTCCATTTTGGAGACCTTTATGGTGGCCGTATCTCTGGCGGTTGCCGCGATCCCCGAGGGCCTTGCCACGGTGGTCACGGTGGTTCTGTCCATCGGCGTTACCAAAATGAGCAAGCGTAATGCTGTCATTCGTCGGCTCACCGCCGTGGAAACCCTGGGCTGTACTCAGGTGATCTGCTCCGATAAGACCGGCACTCTGACCCAGAACAAAATGACCGTGGTGGAGCATATAGGCGAAACCGAATTGCTGGCTACTGCTATGGCCCTTTGCTCTGATGCCAACCTGAACGATAAGGGTCAGGCCGAAGGCGAGCCTACCGAGTGCGCGCTGGTGAACTTTGCCTATTCCGTTGGCCTGCATAAGGCAGATTTGGAACAGGCAACCCCCCGTGTGGACGAAGCGCCCTTTGATTCCGGCCGCAAGATGATGTCTACTGTCCACGCTGCTGACGGCAAGTTCGTCCAATATACCAAGGGTGGTCCTGATGTGGTGCTGGCCCGTTGCACCGCTTATCTGGAAAACGGCGAAGTGAAGCCCATGACCGATGCTAAGCGCGCTGAGATCATGGAGAGCAACAAGGCTTTGGCCGACAAGGCCCTCCGTGTGCTGGCTGCCGCTATGCGGGTATGGTCTGAAAAGCCTGCGGAAAACACCCCGGAATTTTTGGAAACCGACCTGTGCTTTGTGGGCCTGACCGGTATGATTGACCCGGTTCGTCCCGAGGTGAAGCCTGCCATTGAGGCCTGCGCCGCAGCAGGTATCCGTCCCGTGATGATTACCGGTGACCATAAAGATACCGCCGTTGCCATTGCTAAGGAATTGGGCATTATCACAGATGGCTCTCAGGCTATTACCGGCGCCGAGCTGGATGCCATTTCCGATGAAGAACTGCCCGAGGCCGTGAAGAAATACTCCGTTTATGCCCGTGTGCAGCCGGAGCATAAGACCCGGATTGTCAACGCGTGGCGATACAATCGGTGTATTACTGCTATGACCGGCGACGGTGTCAACGATGCCCCCTCCATTAAGTCCGCCGACATCGGCGTGGGTATGGGTATCACCGGTACGGATGTTACCAAAAATGTTGCGGATATGGTGCTGGCAGACGATAACTTTGCCACTATCGTTACCGCTGTAGGCGAGGGCCGCCGGATTTATGATAATATCCGTAAGGCCATTCAGTTCCTGCTGGCCTCCAATATGAGTGAGGTACTGGGTGTGTTCGGCGCAACGCTCCTTGGTTTTGTGCTGCTGAATCCTGTCCACCTGCTGTTTATCAATCTGGTTACCGACTGCTTCCCGGCGCTGGCGCTGGGCATGGAAGAGGCAGAGCCGGACACCATGAACCGTCCCCCCAGAGATTCCAAGGACGGCATCTTTGCCGGCGGTTTGGGCTTCGATGTGGTATATCAGGGCGTGCTGGTTACTGTGATAACTGTGATCGCCTACCTGATTGGCGCTTCCTTTGAATTTAAGGAGGGCTGGTTTGCCACCCTGCGGGCTGTGGGTGAATCCGGTCACGGTATGACCATGGCCTTCCTGACTATGAGTATGTGTGAGATTTTCCACTCCTTTAACCTCCGTTCTCAGCGGAAGTCCATCTTTAGCCTGAAGACCCATAACAAGGTCCTGTGGGCTGCTATGGTGGGCAGCCTGGTGCTTACCACCCTGGTGATTGAAGTGCCCTTCATTGCCAAGGCCTTTGGCTTTACCACCATCGGCTTAGCGGAATACGGCATTTCCATGGTGCTGGCCATTCTGGTGATTCCCATTGTGGAAACTGTCAAACTGATTCAGCGGAAGCTGGGCAAATAAACAAAAGGGCGTGTTGCAAAACACGCCCTTTTGCCATATAATAAAGGCATTCAATAAGAAAATGCAACGAAAGGCGGATTTGTTATGACTCCGGAAAAACTGATTGAATTGGCAAAAGAGGCTATGACCCACGCCTATGCGCCCTACTCCGGTTATCAGGTGGGCGCGGCGCTTCTGTGCGCGGATGGAACAGTGTACCAAGGCTGTAACATTGAAAATGCCGCTTACGGCCCCACCAATTGCGGGGAACGCACCGCTGTTTTTAAAGCGGTCTATGACGGCCACCGGGATTTTACTGCGATTGCGGTCTGCGGCGGTAAGAACGGAAAAATCACTGGCGCATTTCCGCCTTGTGGTGTCTGCCGGCAGGTCCTGCGGGAATTCTGCCCGGATGATTTTAAAATCTATATGATTGAGGCGGACGGCGGCTATAAAACCGTTACCTTAGCAGAGCTTCTCCCGTTCAGCTTTCAAGCGGACAAGCATATGCAGTAAAGTTTTGTAAAAGTTGTACAAAAATAGGAAAACAGGTTGATTTTTTTGTAGAAATGTGCAACAATAGACACAGCATTAAAAACCCTAAAAACACCCCAAAAACATCATATGGAGGAAAGAAAAATGAAAAAACTTCTGGCATTGTTGCTGGCCGTTCTGATGGTTGTGACCATGTTCGCAGCCTGTGGCAAGAAGACCGACGACGACAAGACCAATCCCGACAAGATCGCTGACGAAATGACCAGCGAGGACGGCAAGTACGAAATCGCTTTCATCACTGACGTGGGCCAGCTGAAGGACAAGTCCTTCAATCAGGGCACCTACGACGGCGTGAAGCTGTATGCTGCTGCCAACAACAAGACCTACAAGTACTATATGCCCGCTAACGGCGACCAGGCTACCGACGATGACCGTATCAATGCTGTGAAGGCAGCTTGCGATAACGGCGCTAAGGTGGTTGTTGCTGCCGGCTTTATGCAGGAAGGCGCTCTGCGCGCTGCTGCTAACCAGTACAAGGATGTCAGCTTCATCTTCATCGACGGCTATCCCATTCAGGAAAAGGCTACTGAGTATGGCGAAGACGGTGCAGCTCTGCCCAACGACAGCCCCATTCTGAAGAATGTTGCAGGTATCTCCTTCCAGGAAGAGCAGTCCGGCTATCTGGCTGGCTACGCTACCGTTATGGAAGGCTACACCAAGCTGGGCTTCACCGGCGGTGGCGGCGGCACCAACCCCGCTTGCCAGCGTTTCGGCTCCGGCTTTGCTCAGGGCGCTGAGGCTGCCGCTGCTGCAAAGGGCGTTAAGGTTGAGCTGAACTACTCCTGGCTCCACGGTGCAACTTTCTCCGCTTCCAACGAACTGCAGACCATGGCTACCGGTTGGTACCAGAACGGCACTGAAGTGATCTTCTGCTGCGGTGGTTCTATGTTCAACTCCGTCTCTGCTGCTGCAGGCGCTGAGGATGGCAAGGTTGTTGGTGTCGACGTTGACCAGTCCAGCCAGTCTCCCGCTGTTATCACCTCCGCTATGAAGGGCCTGGCCGACTCCGTGCAGTGGGCACTGGCTAAGTTCTATGAAGGTAAGTTCGCTGAAATTGGCGGCACCGGCACTGCTCTGGGCGCTAAGGACAACGCTGTTGGTCTGCCCGTAGCTACCTGGTCTCTGAAGAACTGGAAGGTCGCTGACTACGAGGCTCTGCTTGCCAAGATCGTTGACGGCTCTGTTACGGTTGACGGCACTCTGGTTGAGTTCCCCGCAAGCACTGCGAATGTTACTGTGAACGCAGTTAAGTAATCAAACAAAAATAAGAGAGGAAGGCTTCGGCCTTCCTCTTTTTTGCTTGTTTTATGGCTGAAAATGGAAAAGTTGAGAAAAAAGTTGTTGACCTTGGTGGATTTATCGGTTATACTATGTTAGCGTGACTATGTATGGTCATAAACTTTGTTCCGCTGCAGCCGGAAGGCTGTCGAGCATATGTGATTTCAAGGAGGTGTACTGAGATGAAACGTACCTACCAGCCCAGCCGTCGCCATCGTTCCAAGGTTCATGGTTTCCGGCAGAGAATGGCTACTTCCAACGGCCGCAAGGTTCTTGCCCGTCGCCGTGCTAAGGGCCGCAAGGTTCTGTCTGCTTAAGCGA
>JAZOWQ010000062.1:0-4431 GCA_045659325.1 Faecousia sp.
GCAATCTTCTTAACGGTTGCGGGGATAGCAGCCAGCAGATGCTCAGCGCTCCAGGGGCGGAACAGACGAACCTTAACCAGGCCGACCTTCTCGCCGTGAGCGTTCAGGTAATCGATCACTTCCTCAGCTACATCGGAGAAAGAACCCATGCAGATGATGATGCGGTCAGCGTCAGCAGCGCCGTAGTAGTTGAACAGCTGATAGTTGGTGCCCAGCTTCTCGTTAACCTTAGCCATGTACTTCTCAACTACTGCAGGCAGAGCGGTGTAGTACTTGTTGCAGGACTCACGGTGCTGGAAGAAGATGTCGTCATTTTCGTGAGAGCCACGCATTGCGGGACGCCCGGGGTTCAGGGAGTGCTTACGGAACTCAGCCACAGCCTCCATGTTGGTCATTTCCTTCAGATCCTCGTAATCCCAGATAGCGATCTTCTGAATCTCGTGAGAAGTACGGAAACCATCGAAGAAGTTAATGAAGGGAACGCGGCCTTCAATAGCAGCCAGGTGTGCAACAGCACCCAGGTCCATAACTTCCTGCACATTGGACTCGGCCAGCATAGCAAAGCCAGTCTGACGGCAGGCGTACACGTCGGAGTGGTCACCGAAGATGTTTAGTGCCTGAGTAGCGACGGTACGAGCGGAAACGTGGAATACGGAGGGCAGCAGCTCGCCGGCGATCTTGTACATGTTGGGGATCATCAGCAGCAGACCCTGAGAAGCGGTATAGGTGGTGGTCAGAGCACCGGCGGCCAGAGAGCCGTGAACGGTACCGGCAGCACCTGCTTCGGACTGCATCTCAACGACCTTTACGCAGTCGCCAAAGATGTTCTTACGACCTGCAGCGGACCACTGGTCAACATAGTCGGCCATGGGGCTGGAGGGGGTAATGGGATAGATGCCAGCAACCTCAGTAAAGGCATAGCTGACGTGGGCGGCAGCAGTATTGCCGTCCATTGTTTTAAATTTTCTTGCCAAAATGAAATACCTCCTAAAAGTAATCAATTTTCAACCCTCATATCATATCACCATAAACCGGATTTGTAAAGAGATTTGGACATATATTCCTTGAAAAAAAGCGAAAGATTTTAGGAAAAATGCAGTCTGATGTCAACAAACGATGAAAAAGGAATTGTGTTTTTGTTTTTTATAGAGTATGATGTATATAGAGAATTGCGAAAAGAGGATAAGCTATGATTTGCAGCATAAATACAATGGCGGTCAATGGAATTCAGGGCAGCCCGATTTGTGTTGAATGTTATATTTCCAACGGACTCCCGGCTTTTGATATTGTGGGACTTCCGGATGCGGCTGTGAAGGAGGCTCGTGAACGGGTACGCGCAGCGGTAAAGGTAAGTGGAATGAAATTCCCTACGGGCAGAATTACTGTGAATTTGGCGCCTGCCGGTATGAAGAAGACCGGTACACATTTTGATCTGCCAATTCTTTTGGGTATTATGTCTGCTTGCGGTGTCATTAAGCGTCCGCAATCCTCTTGTGCGTTCCTTGGAGAAGTCAGCCTTGATGGTCAAATTCGCCCTATAGCCGGTGTTTTGCCTATGGCCATCGCCGGAAAACGGGCAGGCTTTGACACCATCTATGTTCCGGCGGAAAATGCCGCTGAAGCAACCCTGGCCAGAGGACCGGCTATTATTCCGGTGCGTACAGTGAAGGAACTGGCCAGCGCTCTAAACGGTGAATCAGAACTGGAAGAAGAGCCGATCTGGGTGCCTGAAAGACGGAATGAAACTGTATTGGACTTCAAAGATGTGCTTGGCCAGGAGGATGTAAAACGTGCTTTGGAGGTTGCAGCTGCCGGTGGTCATAATGTTTTGTTGGCGGGCCCTCCGGGATCAGGCAAGAGTATGCTTAGCAAGCGGCTTCCGTCTATTCTACCGGATATGACTTGGGAGGAATCCCTGGAAGTGACGCAGATTTATTCTGTTATGGGTATGGTGTCATCCAAATCACCCCTTGTTATGCAGCGCCCGTTCCGCAGTCCCCACCATACGGTGTCCAATGCAGGCCTTGCCGGTGGCGGAACGAACCCTAAGCCTGGTGAAATTTCCCTTGCCCATAAGGGCGTGCTGTTTTTGGATGAATTACCGGAATTTCATAAAGATACCTTGGATATGATGCGCCAGCCTTTGGAGGACGGACAGGTAACCATATCCCGTGTCTCCGGCTCTGTAACATACCCGGCAGAATTTATGTTGGTATGCGCAATGAATCCCTGCAAATGCGGTTGGTACGGCGATCCTTCCGGAAAATGCACCTGTACAGAATATTCTGTTCATGCATATCGCAGCAGAATATCCGGACCACTGCTGGATAGAATTGATATTGTTGTGGAAGTGCCTGCGGTGAATTTTGAGGATTTGCGCCGTCGGGAAGAAGCGGAGCCGTCTTCGGCTATTAAAGAACGGGTAAATACAGCAAGACAGCGTCAGATTCAACGTTTTGGCAAATATAAAGGAATGTGCAATGCCCGTATGGGCCCTGCAGAACTTCGTGCATATTGCAAGCTGGATGAGGAAAGTGAAACCCTCATGCGGCAGGCATTTGATGCATTTGGACTTACCGCCAGAAGTTATGATAGGATTCTAAAAGTTGCCAGGACCATTGCGGACCTGGAGGGAGAAGATCATATTTCCGCCTCCCATATTGCAGAGGCGATTCAGTACCGTACTGTAGAATTATAAAGTGAGGATAAGGTTTTGAAAGAGATTTTTTTGTTAAAACTTGGTGAAATTGTTCTGAAAGGCGCGAATAAGCGTCAATTTGAGGATAAGCTGCGGCAGAATGTTCGCCGCCGAATGAAAGCTTACGGAAATTTTGATGTATATCTGATGCAGTCCACAGTCTATGTGGAGCCGATGGATGATGAGGCAGATATGGATGGTGCGTGGGAAGCCTGCCATGCTATCTTTGGCCTTGTTAGTCTGTGCCGCTGCCGCGCCTGTGAAAAGGATATTAACAAGATTTACGATACCATCGAGGAATACCTGGGTGATGATTTGGATTGCGCTGCATCCTTTAAGGTGGAATCCAAGCGTTCTGATAAACGTTTTGCTATGACCTCTATCGAGATTTCCCAGGAAATAGGTGGCAGATTGGCAGAGGCGCATCCTACCTGCAAGGTAGATGTGCACAAGCCAAAATATACTGTCTACGTAGAGGTTCGGGATTTGGCAGCCTATGTTCACGGCCCTGCTGAGCCGGGTGCCGGCGGCTTGCCCACCGGTGTAGGCGGCAGAGCTATGTGCCTGCTTAGCGGTGGTATTGATTCTCCAGTGGCGGCCTATATGATTGCTAAGCGCGGTGTAGAGGTGGAATGTGTGCACTTCTTCTCCTATCCCTACACCTCTCAGCTCGCCAAGGATAAGGTAATGGAGCTGGCACGACTGGTTACCCGCTACTGCGGCAGAATGACTGTGAATATCGTTGGATTCACCCAGATTCAGGAAGCCATCCGGGATAACTGCCCTGAGGAATTCTTTACGCTGATTATGCGCCGTTTTATGATGGAAATTTCACAGAGAATTGCCCAACAGGATGGCTGCGGTGCATTGATTACCGGTGAAAACCTGGGTCAGGTGGCAAGTCAGACTATGCAGGCAATGCAGGTTACCGGCGCGGTTGTGGACATTCCTATCTTTATGCCGCTGATTGGTATGGATAAGGAAGAAATCGTAACGATTGCCCGCAAAATTGGCACAATGGCCACATCCGTATTGCCCTATGAGGATTGCTGTACAGTTTTTACCCCCAAGCATCCTAAGACAAAGCCTACCATCGGCCAGCTGATCAACGCGGAAAAGAAGCTGGATCGGGAAGCTCTAATTCTGGAAGCTTTGAATACTGTGGAAAAAATTACGGTGAAGTATGATGATGAGCCTTTCCTGTGATGTCATTAAGGCCCTTGCCGGAAAAACGCTGGTAACTGCGGAAAGTTGTACCGGTGGCGGAATTGGCGCTGCTCTGACCGCAATTCCCGGCAGTTCTGCAGTATATAAAGGCGGTATTATATCCTACACCAATTGGGTGAAAGAAAAGCTGTTAGATGTAGATGCTGAACTTTTAAAAACCTGTGGTGCGGTATCAGTTGATGTAGCAAAAGCTATGGCAGACGGTGCCCGAAAATCCTTACAGGCTGATGTAGCAATATCGGTTACAGGTTTGGCAGGGCCCGGCGGAGACGAATTCGGCAACCCTGTGGGTACAGTATTTATCGGTTATTCTGATAGTAGAACAACCGATGGTATAGCATGTTATTTCAGCGGCGACCGCGAGGAAATTCGCAATCAGGCGGTGCAGACAGCGCTTAGGATCGTCCTGGATTATAATACCTGAATAGATGTAAAAAGGAACCCCCGATTTTACCGGGGGTTCCTTTTTGGCAGATTTTGAGAAGGAGGGATTTGTTTGCATTTTT
>JAZOWQ010000063.1:0-3579 GCA_045659325.1 Faecousia sp.
AAAAAAATAAAAAAACAAACCCCTCTTCCTTTGCAGCTAATGTTTTTACATAAGAAGCCGTACCGTTACGGATGCCATAAAGAATCCTACAAAATCCGCAAATAGAGCGGCAGGGAGGGTGTATCGGGTCTTTTTGATGCCAGCTGCCCCAAAATACACACTGATGGTGTAAAAGGTAGTCTCCGTAGACCCCAACATCACCGCTACAGTTCTGCCGATGATAGAATCAACCCCATACTGGGCCATCAAATCCGCGCCGATGGCCAAGGCTGCGCTGCCGCTGATAGGCCGAATCAGCACCAGCATAGCTGTCTCCGGAGGAATCCCTACAAACCGGAAAATGGGGGATAGAAATGTACTGATTGCCTCCATAGCCCCCGATTCCCGCAGCATTGTCACGGTAGTTAGGAGCATCACCAGGGTTGGAACAAGAGTAAGAAGCAATTTTAATCCGTCGGCAGCACCGCACAGGAGCAAATCATAGCTGTTTTCCTGCTTTCGCAGGGCGAACAGGGAAGCAGCCAGCAGGAGAATGGGTACAATATAATCCGTCATTTCTTCCACAGCCTTCCCAGTAGCCACGCCATCGTCACGCCCAATCCGGCGGAGCAAAGGCTGGTAATCCACACCGCCGGTAAAATGTCAAAGGGCGTACTGCATCCAAGGCTGGACCGCACCGCCGCTACATTGGCCGGAATCAACTGAATAGAGGCTGTGTTCAGCACAATTAGTTTACATAACTCGTCGCTGGCGATGCCATTACAGCCCTGTGCCATACGCTGAGCGGCTTGAATTCCCATAGGTGTTGCGGCATTTCCCAACCCCAGAAAATTGGCGCACACATTTGCGCTGAGATGATTCTCTAACACTGGGTCTGTCTTAATAGACGGAAAAATCCTGCCCAACAGGGGACGAAGCAATTTGGATAGCTTGCCTGTGAGACCTGCCTTTTCCATCAGCTTTCCAACCCCTGTCCACAGACAGATTGACCCAGCCATAGATACCGCAAGGGTAACGCCTGCTTGGGCGCCTTTGGGCACGGCGGCGGATAAGACAGACATATTCCCTGAAAGCGCTGCTGCAAGGATAGAAACGGCAACCATACCTGTCCAAACCCAACTCATAACCATAAAAAATCCCTCCCGAACAAGCCTATGCGGCTCTCGGGAGGGATATTTGTTATATATTCAGCGCGGCATCGTATACCACATTTTTCGGCAGATGCAACTCCTGTGCGGCTTGTTTAATGGCGTCTTTGCGGCTCATACCGCTGTCCATCAGTTCTTTCACCCGCTTAACTGCATCGTCTTCTGTGGCAACCTTTTCCTCCACAGGCGCAGCGCCTGCCACTACCAATACAAATTCGCCCTTGGGTGGCTGTTGGCTATACAGTTCGATTGCCCCACCCAGGGTGGTGCGGATCACCTCTTCGTGGAGCTTGGTCAGCTCCCGACACAGGCTAATGGGTCTGTTGTCACCAAAAGCGGCAGCCATATCCTCTAATGTGTTGAGAAGCTTATGGGGCGCTTCATAAAACACCATTGTTCGTGTTTCGTTTACAAGAGATTCCAAATGGTCCCGACGACTCTTTTTGGAAGTAGACAGGAATCCCTCAAAGCAAAATCTGCCGGTAGCCTGTCCGGAGATACTCAGGGCTGTAATCACCGCGCAAGGTCCGGGGATCGCGCATACCGTAATACCCGCCTCGGCGCACTGCTTCACCAAATCCTCACCGGGATCAGAGATAGCAGGAGATCCTGCATCGGACACCAGCGCGCAGGTTTCCCCGGCAAGAATCCGCTGCACAATCATTTCTCCCTTTTGGGCTTTGTTGTGCTCAAAGTAGCTGACAAGGGGCTTTTTGATTCCCAAATGGTTCAGCAGCTTTAAGGATACACGGGTATCCTCTGCGGCAATAAAATCCGCCTGATCCAGGGTCTCCCGGCAGCGAATAGAGATATCAGAGAGATTTCCGATGGGGGTAGGCACCAGATATAACATACCGGCCATAGGCTTGCCTCCTAAATGTGATATAGTCTGCGGTAGTATTCAGACGGCGCGCCGTCAGATTCCTGCAAATACGCTTCGTCTATAATAAGGCCCGGCTTCGCGCCCTTTCTGCACTGTAATAATACAAGAGAAATGGGATCGCAAAGTTTATGCCGCAAGAGCATCAGTCGTTTCGGCTCTAATTTATGGGAACTAGCGCAGGCGCAAAGCTCTGCCAGCCGTTCCGGTTTGTGCACCAAAAAGAAATCCCCACCGTACCGCACGGCCCACTGGGCAGCGGTAAACAAATCCTCCAAGGTACAAAGCTGCTCGTGCCTTGCCGTAGAATTGGCGCTCTCCTGAGCAGCAGAAAAGTAGGGGGGGTTGGAAACGCAGCAATGAAAACTGCCGGAGGTAAAAAGAGACGGTACAGTTCGCAGGTCAGCGCATATACTGGTTAGACGGGAAGAAAGCTGATTGCTTTCAATATTCTTTAACGCAGTGCGGTGGGCATCTTCGTCCACTTCAACGCCGGTGACAGTGCAGTTGGAGTCCTTGGCGCACAGCAAAAGACCCAGTGTTCCACAGCCTGCGCCCAAATCCAATACATTTGCCTGTTTTGGCAGACGCACAAATCCGCTCAGGGCAATGGAATCGGTGCTTAACGGGAATGCGCCCTCGCAAAGCTCTAAGGTAAAGCCGTTATGCAGATATTCCATATATTACCTCCTTGCAAAAAATCAGCCTGCGCACCGGGCATACCCGGACGCAGGCTGATAGCAGAATCGGAGAATCAGCCTTCTACGATTGCTTCTACGGGGCAGTTGTCAGCGCAAGAGCCGCAATCAACGCAAACGTCGGCGTCGATAACATACATCTCGTCGCCCTCAGAAATAGCTTCTACGGGGCAGTTGTCAGCGCAAGCACCGCACTTAACGCAAGCATCAGTGATTTTGTAAGCCATGATTTTCCCTCCATTAAGTATGTTATGTTCATTCCCTTGGGAACGCAACTCTATTCTAACACGAATTTTGCAAAAAGCAATATATTTTTTGAAAATGCACCGTATATTTTTCATACTCTGCGGGGAAAATTTTCCAAGGCAGGAGGTGCATATGCGATACAGTACACAGACACAGAAGCTTCTGCTCTCCGCAGCGCGAATTGCAAGGGGGCTGGGCCACGGCTATGTGGGCAGCGCCCACTTGCTGATGGCGATGGCAAGAGAAAAGGATGCGATGGGACAACTGCTTCAATCCGCCGGAGTGGAATCCGGCTTAACGGAGCAGATTGCCTCTGTTCTTTATGGTGTTGGCACACCGGATTTGCCCCTTCCCCAAGGCTTCTCCTCTCAAATGCAAAAAATCTTATGTGATGCAGGACGGGAAGCTGGATTTCAACATTGTCAACGGGTTGAGCCAATGCATATTTTGCTGTCAATGCTGCGGCAGGAGCGGACAGCGGCGAAAGAACTGCTGATACTCAGTAGTGTAGATGTGGAGGAACTGTTCAGCCGGACGGTGGAAACACTTCATATCTCATGTGAAACTTCGGTAAATAAGGAGGCGACGGCAACGAAACTGCTGGAAC
>JAZOWQ010000064.1:0-4573 GCA_045659325.1 Faecousia sp.
ACTACATGGAAGATAATTCCCGCATTCTGCGCCCTCTGAACTATGCCCCCCAAGCCCCCGGCAGAGGCTATGGCATTTTTGATGCCAAGGCCGGTCCTGTGGCGGTGATTGACCTGCAAGGCCGGGTGAATATGGACTACACCCCCGATAACCCCTTCCTGCAGGTGGAAAAGGTATTAAAAGAGATCGACACCAAGCTGATTTTCGTGGAACTCCACGCCGAGGCAACGTCAGAAAAATTAGCCATGGGCTATATGCTGGACGGCCGTATCAGCGCCCTGTGGGGTACCCATACCCACGTACCCACCGCCGATGCGCAAATCTTGCCCAAGGGCACCGGCTATGTAACAGATTTGGGTATGACCGGCCCGAAACATTCCGTTTTGGGTATCCGCCCGGACCTATCTATTGCCAAATTCCGGGGCGATTTACCGGAACGTTACCGCTGGGCAGAGGGTCCTACCAAAATGGAAGCGGTTCTGTTTACCATTGACAGCCAAACCGGCTTATGTAAGAACGTAGAAAGGGTGGATTGCTACGATGAAGATACTGCACACCGCTGACTGGCATTTAGGCGCACCCTTGCAGGGTCACGGGGAAGAATTGCGGCAGGCATTGGCGGCCGTTCCCGGACAGGTTTTGGAACTTGTCAGACAGGAAGAATGCGACCTGGTTCTCCTTGCCGGTGATGTGTTTGACGGCGGCTACACCCCCCACACCTACCAAACTGTATTCCAAACCTTAGAGGCTATGAAAGTGCCGGTGTTCATTACCCCCGGCAACCACGATTTCTGCTCCCCGGACAGTCCTTGGAACAAAGAACTCTGGCCGGAGAATGTGCATATTTTTACTTCCCAGCAGATAGAATCTGTGGCAATTCCCGAGCTGAACTGCCGCGTTTACGGCGCCGGTTTTGCAGCGATGGACTGCCCGTCTTTGCTGGAGGGATTCCGTGCCGAGCAAACAGAAAAATATGCCATCGGCATCTTCCACGGGGATCCCACACAGGTGAATTCCCCCTATAACCCCATTACCAAGGCCCAGGTACTCTCATCGAACCTGGACTACATAGCCTTAGGCCATATCCACAAGGCAGACAAATTCGCCGCAGGCAAGACCCTTTGCGCCTGGCCTGGCTGCCCTATGGGCAGAGGTTATGACGAGCAAGGGGAGAAGGGTGTTTATATTGTAACTTTGGAGGATAATGCAAGTGTCCGTTTCCGTCCTTTGAACACCCCCCGATTCTATGATCTGCAGGCAGAGCCTAAGGACTTGGGCAGTATACTGCCCCCGGTGGCAAGTAACGACTATTACCGCATTACCCTTGTGGGCAGCTGCGAAGCACCGGACTTGGACGCAATCAAAACCGAATTTTCCCGTTTCCCCAATTTGGTCTTAAGAGATCAGACCACCCGTCTGGTGGACATTTGGGGCAGCTTGGGGGAGGATAGCTTTGAGGGTACATACTTTGGCCTGCTGAAACAGGCTTTGGAATCTGCCGATGAGGCAGAAAAAGAGGAAATTCTACTGGCTGCGGAGATTTCCCGTCGGCTTTTAGAGGGACAGGAGGTGGTCTTGCCGTGAGAATTCTTTCTATGACAGCCACCTTTGGCAAGCTGTCCCGTCAAACCCTTCAGCTTGACCAAGGCCTGAATATAATTGAAGCCCCCAACGAGTGGGGCAAAAGTACCTGGTGCGCCTTTTTGATGGCGATGCTCTACGGCATTGATACCGGCTCTCGCACCAAAACCGGCTACCTTGCGGACAAGGAGCATTATGCCCCTTGGAGCGGCGAGCCTATGTCCGGCAGTATGGAAATTCTGTGGAATGGTAAGGAAATCACCATTCAGCGGCAGAATAAGGGCCGTACCCCGATGGGCGATGTGAAAGCCTTTGAAACCCAAACCGGAATTCCTGTTCCGGAACTGTCTGTGCCTGCTCCGGGACAGGTGCTGCTGGGGGTAGAGCGGAGTGTGTTTGCCCGGGCCGGCTTCTTGAGACTTTCTGAAATGCCGGTGACCGAGGACGAATCCCTCCGCCGTCGGCTCAATGAGCTGGTCACTACCGGAGATGAAAGCGGCGCATCGGACGATTTGGCGCAAAAGCTGCGGGATCTGAAGAACAAATGCCGTTTCAATAAGAAGGGGTTGCTGCCTGAGGCAGAAGCCAAGCTGGCAGATTTGGAGCAGAAGCTGCAGCAACTGCAGTCACTCCAACACCAAATTTCTGCTATAAAAGAGCGGCAAAAAGCTTTGGAGGAGCAGGAACGACTGCTCCAAAACCACAAGCAGACCCTGCGATATAACGAGCATTTGCAGTACGCCCAAAAGTTGACAACGGCCGAAATGAACCGGGATTCTGCCAAGCAGAGCCTGTCACAGGCGGAAATGGACTGCAAAAATTTGCCCTCTCAAGAGGCAATCCGGCAGAGCTTGCAGAAGCTGCAGCAGCTGCGGGATAACCGGGATGCCCTGCATACAAAGAGTCAGCTGTTGCCCCCACTGCCCCCTGTGCCGGAAGTACAGGAGGTATTCCGCGGCAAGGACCCCACGCAGGCAGTTACGGATGCCAAGTCGGATATGCAGATTTTGCAGCAGCTGAAAAATGACCTGAAAAAACCTGTTCCCTACATAGCGGGCGGTGTATTAGCTGCAATCGGTGTGGTGATGGTGGCAATTTCCCAAATCATTCCGGCAGCAGTATTTGTTTTGTTGGGCGTCATCTGCTTTATCCTGGGTGCGCAGAAACAGAAAAAACGAAAGACGCAGATCACCGATCTGCGGAACAAGTACCGTGGCCTTGCCGAAGATAATTGGGAGCAGGCGGCAGAGAACTATGCCGCAACCCAGCGGGGGTATAACAAAACCCTCACCGACCGCCATCAGCTTTTGGCGGAGTTAAACCGCCAGTTGGAGGAGAACAACCGGGCTGTCAATGCTGTTACCGGCGGACAGGGTTTGACCCAATTTGAAGAAACCTGCCGCAACCACCTGCAAAAGTATACCAGTTTGCAGGAGAAACAGCGCATCCTGCAGCAGGCAGAGGAAGTTTTGCTGGCGCTCTCCGGAGCAGGGGAGCAGGTCCAGCCCCCCTTGTTTACGGATACCTTGACCCTATCCCAGCAGGATACGGAGAAGGCCTTGGCGCAGACTGCCGGGGAAAAGCAACTGCTTCATCAGCGGTTGGGCCAATGTCAGGGACAGATGGATACTTTGGGCAAGGAGGAAACCCTCCAAGGCCAAAAGCAGCAGCTTCAAAACCGAATCAAGCGATTGGAAACCTACTACTGCGCTTTGACCCGTGCCCAGGAAACCCTTCTGCAAGCTACCCACGAGCTACAGCGCCGGTTCGCTCCCCGCATTTCCGGACGGGCGCAGGAACTGTTCTCCCGCTTGACGGACGGCAGATACCATCGGCTCAGCCTGTGCCAGGACTTGTCTTTGGAGGCGAGTACGCAGGAGGAAACCACCCTGCGTGGTACGCTGTGGCGCAGCGACGGTACAGTAGACCAGTTGTATTTGGCCCTGCGAATGGCGGTGGCAGAGGAACTAACCCCCAATGCTCCCCTGGTGTTGGACGATGCGCTGGTGCGTTTTGACGATGTGCGTCTGGCTGCAGCCTTGCGAATTCTCAAAGAGGAAGCAGAGCAAAAGCAGGTGATTGTGTTTACCTGCCAGGGCCGGGAACAGAGCATATTGGATACAATATAACATAGAAATATATATGAGGTGATAATATGCAGATACGGGAAGTAACCTATTTGGCGATAGCATTGCGAATCCTTGTGGCGATTCTGGCCGGCGGTCTGCTGGGCTTGGAACGAGGTATGAAGAACAGGCCCGCAGGTATGCGTACCTATATGCTGGTGTGCGTGGGTTCTTGCTTGATTATGTTAACCAATCAGTATGTGTTTCAGGTGTACGGTACCGGTGATCCGGTGCGTTTGGGCGCCCAGGTCATCAGTGGCATCGGCTTTTTGGGCGCAGGTACCATCGTGGTTACCCGCCGGAATCAGATCAAGGGTCTGACCACTGCAGCCGGCCTGTGGACTTCCGCCGGCATCGGCCTTGCGCTGGGCATTGGCTTCTATGAAGCTGCGGTGATCGGCAGTGTGGCAATTTTCACGGTAATTACTTTGCTGCAGCGGATGGACAATAACCTCCACCGGAAAAGCAAGCAACTGGAGGCCTATATAGAACTGTCCCAGCAGATTACCCTTGGAGATTTCTTGCGGACTGTCCGAGACAGCGGCATTGAAATATACAATGTCCAGCGGGAGCAGGGCGGCGAGGGCAACGGCCGGGCCTATGTGGCAACCTTGAAGGCAAAAAAACGCAGCAACCACGAACAAATTCTGGAGCAAGTGGCAGATATCCCCGGTGTTGTTTACTTAGAGGAGCTATAAAAAATTGCATGAACCACTTGGTCCGGAGTTTTTGTTTTATTAATCGGCGTCATACTCAACACCGGCTTGTTTGCGAACCTTATCCATCAGTTGAAGAATTTTCTCCGATTGGGTCAGGGGCATCACAGTGCTTTGGGTCTGCCCTGCTGCAATGCAGCGGTTACATTC
>JAZOWQ010000065.1:0-17509 GCA_045659325.1 Faecousia sp.
GTCCGGATTAAAGCCCGCTGCTTTTGGGGCAGCGTCTTTTTTGCAAAAGGGGTTAAAAAAGAAGAGAGGTAGAAAAGAGAATGGAAAAGCGCGTTACGGCTTCGCGCCTTCCACACCTATAAGATACATGCCGGTTTTGAACGGGCCGTGACAAAAATAAAAACAAATTTCGACCAATTTGTGAACAAAAAAGGCAGCACCTTTCGGTGCTGCCTGATCTTTGTTTGCTTAGCCTTCAGCGCGCATCTGAGCGAAGCACTCGCTGCAGAATACGGGACGGTCGGACTTGGGCTCGAAGGGAACCTTTGCCTCGCCGCCGCAGCGTGCGCAGGTAGCGGTGAAGAACTCACGGGGACCACGGGCGTTGGCCTTACGGGCGTCACGGCATGCCTTGCAGCGCTGGGGCTCGTTCTGGAAGCCGCGCTCTGCGTAGAATTCCTGCTCACCGGCGGTGAAAACGAATTCGTTGCCGCACTCTTTGCAAACTAAAGTCTTGTCTTCGTACATTGATTTTACCTCTCTTCGGTTGTTTGTGCCCCGTGAAAGCCTGCCAAAACGGACTGGTATAACGCAGGGTCATAGTAATATGGTGACGGATACCGCCACAAATGGGATTATACACAAGTAAAAAACTTTTGTCAATCCTTTACAACAATATTTCTGCCTGTTTTTTCCCTTTTGTATAATTTTTCGGTTAAATATCAAAGCTTGCCTGTCCGTCAAAGGGGATATGCAGATGCTGATAGGCAGCCGGAGTGACGCAGCGACCCCGGGGAGTGCGGGTCAAAAAGCCCAGCTGCATCAGGTACGGCTCGTAAACATCCTCCAGAGTGATGGCTTCCTCGCCGATGGTAGCGGCCAGGGTTCCCAGACCCACAGGGCCGCCGCTGTAATTCTTGATAATGGCAGTGAGCATCCGCCGGTCGATGTTATCAAGACCCAGCTCGTCCACCTCCAGTCGCTTGAGGGCCAAATCTGCTGCCTCCCGGGTAATCACACCGTCGCACATAATCTGGGCGAAATCCCGGACACGACGGAGGAAACGGTTGGCAATACGGGGTGTACCACGGCTGCGGGAGGCAATTTCCATAGCGCCCTGGGGGTCGATTTCCATACCCAGAATAGTGGCAGAACGGGTGACAATTTTTGCCAGCTCCTCGGGGGTATACAGCTCCAGCCGCAGGTTCACGCCAAAACGGTCACGCAAGGGGGCGGACAGCTGACCGGCCCGGGTGGTTGCGCCTACCAAAGTAAACTTGGGCAGGTCCAGCCGAATAGAATTGGCAGACGGGCCTTTGCCTACAATAATATCAATGGCAAAGTCCTCCATGGCGGGGTATAGAATTTCCTCCACAACCCGATTCAGCCGGTGGATTTCGTCGATAAACAGAATGTCACCGGGATTCAAATTGGTCAGCAGCGCCGCCAAATCACCGGGTTTTTCGATGGCAGGGCCGGAGGTGATGCGGATATTGACTCCCATTTCATTGGCAATTACGCCGGCCAAAGTGGTCTTACCCAAACCGGGAGGGCCGTAGAGGAGAGTGTGGTCCAGCGGTTCGTTCCGCAGCCTTGCAGCCTCAATATAAACAGCCAAATTTCCCTTGGCCTTTCCCTGTCCCGTATAGTCAGAAAGCAGACGGGGTCGCAGACCGATTTCCCCTGCGTCCTGGGGCGCAAAGGTAGGGGAAATGATGGGGGAAGTATCCAGTTCCTGAGAAAATTCTAAACTCATAATCCGTTATCCTTTCATCACCATAGCCCGCAGTGCATGGCGGACCATTTCCTCGGTGGAGGCGTAGGGGTCAACACCCTTTAGAGCGGAGGTAATTTCAGCAGGGGAGTAGCCCAATTCCTTCAGCGCCTGGGTGGCGAGGGCGGAATTGTTTCCGGCAACAGGGGCGGCGATGGCAGGACCGGAGAAGTCCAGCTCCATAGCGCTGCCGCCCATTTTATCCTTCAGCTCCAAAATGATACGTTGAGCAATCTTCTTGCCTACACCCTGAGCGGCGGTCAGCAGCTTTTCGTCACCGGTCATTACCGCCAAGGTGAAGTTCTGGGGGCCTGCCGACAGAATGGCCAGCGCCGCTTTGGGGCCTACGCCGTTGACGGAGGTGAGCAGGTCATAGCACCGCTGTTCCTCCCGGTCAATAAAACCGTAGATGTCGTACGCATCTTCCCGAATGGATTCGGTGATAAAGAGCTTGGCCGGCTGATTCAATTTTAATTGAGCGGCGGTATAGGCGGTCACACGGCAGCCGTAGCCGACGCCGCCACAGTCAATCACCGCAAGACCCGGCTCTAGCAGAGCCACCTGTCCGGAAACGTAGTATAACATAGGCATACCTCACAATTGTCAATTTTTCATTGCCTTGGCCAGGAGGGAAGTGCTTGACCGGGCGTGACACAGGGCAATGGCAACCGCGTCCGCCGCATCATCCGGCTTGGGAGATTGCTGCAGATTCAGTATTCGCTTGGTCATCTCCATCACCTGATGCTTAGTGGCGTTGCCGTAGCCAACCACAGCCTGCTTCACCTGCATAGGCTTGTACTGGGAAACCTCCAGACCTGCCTGGCGGATAGCCAGCAGAATGACACCCCGGCTCTGAGCCACCCCGATGCCGGTGGTCACATTCTGCCCGAAGAACAGTTCTTCGATGGCCACGCAGTCCGGTTTTGCTACTTGCAACAGCTCCGTCATATCATTGTAAATAATCTCCAGCCGGGCGGAAAAATCCATACCGGCGGGGGTGGTAATCGCACCGCAGTGGAGAAGCTTATAGTGATTGCGTTCCGCTTCAATCAGCCCGAAGCCGGTAATCCCGTAGCCCGGGTCAATGCCCAAAATCCGCATAAGCTTTACCTCCGATTTTTCTCTATCATAGCACATTTGTTTAAATTTGACTACCTATTTTTATAAAAAAACCGTTCCGAAAAATTTCGGAACGGTGAGATTACCCCTGCAAAGCTAAGGCGTCTTTATAAAATGCAGCGCCCTCATCGGGGGAGCAATCCGCCTGCACATTCAGCGGGCGGGAGTAGTCCAGACAAATCATACCCATCAAATGCTTGGCGTTGATGCTCTGCCGATCGTTGCCTACACGCACTTCAAAAGGTTGCCTTGCAGCCAGCGCCACAAAGGTTCTGATTTGCTGGAAAGTGGTTAATCTTATGTGAAAACTCATAGAAAATAGCCTCCGGTGCTATACAAAAACGAATTTTTCGAGTATAATAACAACGATTCGTATTATACGGAAAACCCCCGTAAATATCAATTAGCAGAAAACAAGAAAAAAATAACCCATAGAAAGCGAATATTGGTAAAGTATACAATGAGATTTGGATTTTACACATTAGGCTGCAAGGTCAATCAGTACGAAACACAGGCCATGGAACAGCTGCTTCTGGCAGAGGGTCACGAGATTGCCCCCTTTGATTCTCCTTGCGACGGATACATCATCAACACCTGCTCGGTGACGGCGGTGGCCGATAAGAAAAACCGGGCGGTAATCCGCCGCTGCCGTCGGGAAAATCCTGAGGCAGTGGTGGCGGTGTGCGGCTGTTATCCTCAGCACGCAAAGGCGGCCTTGGACAATATGAACATCGATGTGATTGGCGGCAGCGGCAACCGGGCAGAATTTCTGCAGCAGGTGCTTTCTGCGGCGCAGACAAAAACCAAAGCCGTAGTGCTGGACGAAGCGCTAAAACGTCGCAGCTTTGAGGTGCTTCCTGCCGGCGGTCTGGAGGGCAGAACAAGAGCCATGCTGAAGGTGCAGGACGGCTGCGTGAATTTCTGCAGCTACTGTATCATTCCCTATACCAGAGGTCCTGTCCGTTCCGCCCCCCTGGAATTGGCAGTGGAGCAGGCTAAGGAACTGGCAGAACAAGGGTACAAGGAAATCGTGGTCACCGGTATCGAAATTGCCTCCTGGGGTGTGGATTTACCGGGGAAACCGAAGCTGGCAGAGCTGCTGGAGGCAATTTGCCAAGCTGTTCCCCATTTGCGGGTACGCATTGGGTCTTTAGAGCCGAGAATTGTGACAGATGAATTCTGCCAAAGGGCGCAAAAACTGCCCAATCTATGTCCCCAGTTCCACCTGTCTATGCAGTCCGGCTGCGATACGGTGCTGAAGCGGATGAATCGGAAATACGACACCGCCCGTTATTTGCAAAGCGTGGAACTATTAAATCGGTATTTCCCCGGCTGCGCAGTGACCACCGATATGATCGTGGCCTTCCCCGGTGAAACAGAGGAAGAATTTGAACAGTCTTTGGCATTTATCCCAAAATGCGCCTTTGCAGATATGCACATTTTCCCCTATTCCCGCCGTCCCGGTACACCGGCGGACAAGATGTCCGGGCAGCTGGGCAATGCGATAAAGGAAGAAAGAAGCCGCAGGGCTATCGCTGTGGCAACGGAAATGTCCAAGGCTTACCGGCAAAATCTGGTGAACACCACAGTTTCGGTGCTTTTCGAGGAGAAAGACGGGGTATACTATACAGGACATACCCCCAACTATGTCAAGGTGTATGTGCAGGGGGAAAGCTTACACAACAAATTCTGTCAGGTGGTTGTTACGGAGCTGTATGCCGACGGCGTGCTGGGCAGACTGGACAATCCGGCTGCAATGTGATATACTAAGTTTTCCCATATTGGAATAAAGGAGGCGTTGCCTTTTGAAATATTGGAGAGGCTATCTCACCGCAGGTATTCTGCTGGCCTGTACCTGGGCGCTGCGGGAATTTGCCAAGGCCCATTCTGTTTTAGTGGACATGATTTACCCCTATGTCACCCGTATGGCGCAGGTTTTTCTGTCCGGCTGGAGCAGCGGTGTGGACTTCTGTGTGTGGCAGATGCTGCTGCTGGCGCTGATTGCATTGGTAATTGCCAGCGCGGTGCTGATGATTATCCTGAAATGGAATCCCATCCGCTGGGGTGGCTGGGTCTGCGCCGTGTTGGCGGTGGTGGTGTTTCTGAACACCGGTCTTTACAGCCTGAATCAGTTCTCCGGCCCTCTGTCGGAGGATATCCGGCTGAGTGAAACGGACTATAATATCGTAGAGCTGGAAAACGCGGCGGTTTACTATCGGGATCAGGCCAATGTGTTGGGTGACCAGATTCAGCGGGACGACAAGGGCAATGTAGCTTTTGCGGATTTCAAGGCATTGTCCGTTCAGGCGGCTAAGGGCTTTGATGCGCTGGTGTATGAGGAATCTCTGTCGGTGTTTGCCGGTCCTATGGAGCCGGTGAAGCGTTTGGGTTGGACGGGCCGTTATACCGGTAAGGGCATTACCGGCGTGACGGTGGGTCTGACCGGTGAAGCGGCGGTCAATCCGGAAACACCTCCTGTTATGCTGCCCTTTGCTATGTGTCGGGAAATGGCAAAGCGCTCCAGTATCGCTATTGAGCGGGACGCAGCCTTTGCCGCAACCTTGGCCTGCAGAAAGAATAATGATTCCCAATTCCAGTATTCCGGCTTACTCATGAGCTACCGCTACTGTCTGAAAGCCTTGGAAGAGCTGGACAAAGTCACCGGTGACGGTATTGCTGCAAGGGTTTCCGCTGGGGAAAATGTGAATTTGAAGCACGATTTGTCTGTTTGTGACAGCTTTTTCGGTGATAATACAATGCAGGGTGCGGAAGCCTGCGACTTGCTGGTCAGCTGGCACATTCAGGAAGTTGTTCTGCCCTCCCAGATTGAGGAGGAGGAAATCTTCAACCCTCTGGACAAAACCCAGGTGGATTTGTCCGATAACCCCAACGCATAGGAGACAGCCATGAGGAACACATTATCTGAAGGCCTGCCCATACTGGGATTAAATCTGTCTGATACAACACAAGACACCCTCTGCGCCTTTGGCGAGGCTGTGGTGGAACAAAATAAGGTAATGAATCTGACGGCTATTACGGAGCCTGCGGCTGTGGCAAAGCTCCACCTGCTGGACAGCCTTTCTCTGCTGACGCTGGAGGATTTGGCCGGTAAAAAGGTCATCGATGTAGGCTGCGGCGCAGGTTTTCCAGGTGTGCCGTTGAAGATTGCTTGCCCGGATATGCAGCTGACGCTGTTGGACTCTTTGGGCAAGCGGATGAACTGGCTGGAAACGGTACTGCCGGAGCTTGGCGTGGAAGCTGAGTGCGTTACGGCAAGAGCTGAGGAGGCGGTGGAAAGCCGCCGGGAAAGCTATGATTATGCCACCAGCCGCGCAGTTGCCCGCTTGAATATCCTGCTGGAACTGACCGCCCCTTATGTGAAGGTAGGAGGCAAGGTGTTGGCTATGAAAGGCACTGCCGCTCAGGAGGAACTGGCAGAGGCAAAAAATGCTGTTTCCAAGCTGGGACTGAAGGTGGAGCAGGTGGCAGAATTCCCTGTGGATGGCACAGCTCACACGGTGATTGTGCTAAAAAAAGTGGCCCCCACCCCAAAACAGTATCCCCGCCGCTACGCCAAAATCAAACAAAATCCTCTATAAAAAACCGCCGCAGTTTTGCGGCGGTTTTTTCTTAATAAATTATGAAATACTATAGATAATTGTTGATTTTAAGGGGAAAATATGCTATAATGCTAAAGACTTTTCTGTGTCTCTTTAGAGGAAATGACTGTCCGCGGCTGGTAGACATTTCCGATGAAACAGGTATAGATAGTTGAATATTTCATCGGCACTTGGTGAGAACGTCCGATGGAGTACAAATAATCAGGAGGAAACGACTATGAAGAAAATCACCAAGCTTCTTGCTCTGCTGTTGGCAGTTGTAATGGTTCTTTCTTGCATCGCAGGTTGTAAGAAGAAGCCCACCACCGATCCTACCGGGGGCGATACCAAGGCAGAGTATACCTATCGCAGCTACGCAGTCCAGCTGGGCACCAACTGGAATCCCCATACCTGGGAGCTGGCCTATGACCAGACCATCTTGGGCTACCTGGAGACGCCTCTGGTAACTACGTCCGTCAAGGACTCCGAGAATGGCGAGTATCAGTGGGTCTACAAGGCAGCTACCTCTGTGACCGACGTAACCAAGGATCACAAGGACGACCTGACCAAGTATAAGGTCACCCTGCCCGAGGGTCAGACTGCTGAAGCCACTGAGAAGGGCTATGTATTCGAAATCAAGCTGAACCCCAACATGAAGTGGCAGGACGGCACTGTTATCAATGCTGACACCTACATCTACTCCATGAAGGCTCTGCTGGATCCCACCATGCGTAACTACCGCGCTAACCTGTACTACAATGGTGAATCCGCTGTTGCAGGTGGTTACAACTACTACTACGCACTGTCCAAGGGCATTTACCCCGCCATCACCTTTGACAAGGTTGCTTCTATGAAGCCTGAGGATGTTTACATCAACATGTGGGCTGACTGGGGCGCTGAAGGCTACAAGGACGAAAAGGGCAACGAGTGCCCCGAGTATGTGTCCATCGCCGACACTGTTGTTTACGACAACGAGAAGAAGGATGACGCTATCTCCGGCAAGACCTTCTTCGAGAAGCATAACGCTGACTTCGCTGCAGGTCAGATTGGCCTGTATACCTACAAGGTAAACGAGAACTACAACGAAAACTACGCTGAGACCTATGATGCAACCGTAGGCTGCTACAAGGTTGACGATTTCACCATCCGCTATGTTACCCAGGCTGCTATCGATATCAACTACTTCCTGACCTCCTGTACCTCCAACTGGCTGGTTCACAAGGAGACCTACGAGAAGGGCTTTGATACCACCGGTACTCTGAAGACCACCAACTACGGCACCAGCATTGCCACCACCATGTCCTACGGTCCCTACAAGCTGGTTTCCCTGCAGGACGGCAAGCAGGCAATCTTCGAGCAGAACGAGAACTACTATCAGTTCACCAAGAATGAGGATGGCACTCTGTCTGCTCTGACCGACTACGATGTAGACGGCGAGAAGGTTACCGCTTATCAGACCACCAAGGTTGTTATCGATGTGATGACCGACGAGGCTGCTAAGCAGGCATTCCTGAAGGGTCAGCTGTCCGAGTGGACTCCCTCTGCTGACGAGATGGCTAACTACTCCACCTCCGAGCAGATGCGTCAGGTGGACGAGACCTACACCCAGGCATTCTTCTTCAACTCCAATGTGCAGGCTCTGCAGGAGATGGATAAGTCCAAGGGCAACACCAACTCCGTTGTTCTGTCCAACGACAACTTCCGTAAGGCATTCTCCCTGGCTATCGACCGTAAGGACTGGGTTACCTCCACTCCCGGTTACAAGCCCAGCTATTCTCTGATGAATGAGCTGTACTACTACGACATTTACAATGATCCCACCTCCACCTACCGCAGCTCTCCCCAGGCTATGCAGGCTATCTGCGATGTCTACGGTGTAAAGTATGTTGACGGTACGATGTACGGCACTCTGGAAGAGGCCTACGGCTCCATCAACGGTTACAACCTGACCCAGGCTAAGGACCTGATGAGACAGGCTTGCGACGAGCTGGTTAAGGCTGGCCTGTATAAGAAGGGAGAAGAGATCAAGATCCGTATTGCATACGCAGGCGGTCCTCTGTCCTCCTCCAACCACAATCAGGTTGCTAAGATCAACCAGTACCTGAACGCTGCTATGGAAGGCTCCGGCTTCGGCAAGATCACCCTGGAAGCCATCGGCGATATCCCCAGCCGTCACGACAAGGTGCCCGGCGGCGAGTACGCTATCGGCTACGGCGCATGGGGCGGCGCTGCCTTCTATCCCTTCCGCAATATGCAGGTTTACTGCGATACCGAAGAGAACAAGGTTAACGAGCTGGGCTGCTGGGATCCCGCTACCGAGACCCTGACCATCGAGGTTGAGGGCAAGAAGGTCACCAAGACCTGGCAGGATTGGTCCCGCGCTTTGGTTGGTACCGGTCCTTACGCCAATGCTTCCATGGGCGTAAAGCTGGACATCACCGCTACTATGGAGCGTGAGTTCCTGAAGAAGTACTACCGGATTCCGCTGGCTGCTTCCTGCGCTGCATACCTGCAGTCCTTCCAGGTTCAGGACTACACCGAGACCTACAACATTATGTACGGCTTCGGCGGTCTGGAGCTGATGACCTACAACTACTCCGACGCACAGTGGGCCGAGTATGTTGCTGAGGCCGGCGGCACCCTGAGCTACGAATAATCCTTTCTGCAATATCTGATTGATCGATCAGCGGCCAGGGGGGCATATGCCCCCCTGGCTTGGTTGCCCATTTATGGGAAACTAAGGCAGATTGATACCTTCTGTTTTTCAACAAAGACTATAGTCTATAGTCCTTGTTGAAGAACAGCAGATTCCTGCTAAAACTTCCTCTATTGTAAAGAAAAGGAGAACGACTCCCATGAAAATGACAAAATATGTGATTAAGAGAATCATATTGATGTTCTTTGTGTTTTTTGTGGTCACAACCATTTGCTTTGTGCTGATTCGGTTGCTTCCCCGGGAACTGCCCCAGGATAAGGTCCTGGCCCAGGCAATTGCCGAACGGTGGAATGCCTTGGGTTACAATGAACCGCTGTTGACGCAGTTCGGCATCTACCTGAAGAATATTTTCACCAAGTTCGACTTTGGTACTTCCTGGTATATTCAGTTCCGTGAGCCTGCGCTGGACCTGCTGCTAAACAGACTTACCCCCACCGTCTTGGTTAACACCTATTCTTTGGTGCTGTCTATCCCTGTCGGTATTATGCTGGGCATCTACGCCGCCATCAAGAAGAACAAGTGGCAGGACAGCCTGATCAGCACCGGTGTTATGGTGTTCGTCTCTGTTCCCAGCTATGTCTACGCATTTTTGGTGCAGTACTTCCTGTACTTTAAGCTGGACCTGCTGCCCCTGACAGTGTATTCTCTGGCAGATGCCGGCGGCAGCTGGTTTACCGGCAAGATGTTCTACTCTATGATTCCCCCCATTTTGGCGCTGTCCTTCGGTGAGATTGCCGGTCTGTGCCGGTTCACCCGTGCAGAGTTGACAGAAACGCTGACCTCTGACTATATGCTCCTTGCCCGCACCAAGGGCCTGACCCGTGGACAGGCTACTGCCCGCCACGCTTTGAAGAACGCAATGGTGCCTATCCTGCCTATGATTATCGGCTCGTTCATTAGTGTTATGAGCGGCTCCATGATTATTGAGAGAATTTTCTCGATCCCTGGTGTGGGCCAGCTGTATATCCAGTCCATCAACCAGTTTGACTATGATGTGTTTATGATCGACTGTATCTTCTACAGCTTCGTCGGATTGCTTGCCGGCATTGTGGTGGATTTGAGCTACGGCTTCATTGACCCCCGAATCAGAATGGGAGAAAAATAATATGGAGAATAAATACAACATTCCAAAGGAAAAGTTCGCTTTTGTCCACGAAGGTGAGCGGATTTCTGATAAGAAATTTGAAGACAAGCCTATCGGCTATTTTAAGGATGCGTGGATTCGCTTCCGTAAGAGCAGAGCCTCTGTGGTGGCCGCAATTATCATCATTGCGATCGTGCTGTATTCTCTGGTGATGCCCCTGATTATCACCTCTCACGATGCTACCTTTATGTGTAGCACCTATGCCAAGAAGCCCGGCCGTGTCACATGGCTGCGGGATATGGGAATAGCCACCGGCGGCGTGGAGAGAAATAACAACGAGGCAACCTATATCCGCCTTTTGGCAATCGGCGTGGGCGCCGAGGGTAAGAACGGTGAAGTCATTACCCTGGGCGAGAGTATGAAGAGTGAATATCAGCCCATTTTGAAGACCGGCGACACCTATGAACAGGAGCTGCCCGGCAAAAAGACAGCAAAATATTACCCCGCTACCATCGACACCTATCTGGAGGTGGGCTTCCTGTACACCGATGTGGAGCAGCAGGAGTATCAGCGGATCATGCAGTGGCAGGAGCAGACCGGTATTCAGGTGATCTATCCCATGGTAGACAGAAACAATGAATACTGCTTCGACGCTGAGGATGCTAACTACTGGTATAAGACAAAGGGTAAGGCTGTTCCGGTGGCAACCAACCCTAACGGTACAACCAGAAACCTGTCCTACTCCGAGGATTTGGTACTGGAAGATAACTATAAGCGCAATGCTGACGGTTCTCTGGCTTACTTCACCTACACCGGTGGCGGCGATGCCAATACCGCTCAGATGAAGATCCGCGTTCTGTACTACAACTACTATCAGTACCTTTACGGCAGCGAGCCTAACTATATTATGGGCACCGACTCTCAGGGTTATGACCTGGCTCTGCGGATTGCTGGCGGTATCAAGATGTCCCTGATTGTGGCCATTTCCGTATCTGTCATTAACTTTATCATTGGCGCCGCTTACGGCGCGGTGGAGGGTTACTACGGCGGCACGACCGACATCGTTCTGAGCCGTATTACCGACATTCTGTCCGGCGTACCCTTCATCGTTGTGGCAACTTTGTTCCAGATTCACCTGTCTCAAAAGGTGGGCGCAATCCCCAGTTTGCTCTTTGCTTATGTGCTCACCGGCTGGATTGGCACGGCAAGCCGTGTCCGTACCCAGTTCTACCGGTTTAAGACTCAGGAATATGTTATGGCCGCCCGGACCTTGGGCGCCCGTGACAGCCGGATTATTTGGAAGCATATTTTCCCCAATACCTTGGGTACGATTATCACTTCCTCCGCCCTGGTGATTCCCAGTGTTATCCTGACCGAAAGTATGCTGTCCTTCCTGGGCATTATCAAATTAGGTACTGCAGAGGCAACCTCTTTGGGTACGCTCCTGTCCGATGCCAGCGGTATCTGGACCAATTACCCGCATTTGATGCTGTATCCTGCGCTGATCATTTCCTTGCTGATGATCTGCTTTAACCTGTTCGGCAACGGCCTGCGGGATGCCTTTAACCCGGCCCTGCGTGGTGTGGAGGATTAAACGATGGAAAATATCTTGGAAGTAAAGAACTTAAAAATCTCCTTCCGCACCTCCGGTGGTACGGTGAAAGCCGTGCGGAATATCTCCTTCAATCTGGAAAAAGGTAAGACCCTCGCTATCGTAGGCGAGTCCGGTTCCGGTAAATCTGTCACCTCCAAGGCCATCTTGGGTATTCTGGCAGGTAACTCCATTGTGGAGGGCGGCGAGATTATCTATGACGGCAAGGACCTGTTGAAAATCACCGAAGAGGATATGTGTGAAATCCGCGGTGACGAAATCTCTATGATTTTCCAAGACCCCTTGTCCTCCCTGAATCCCATTGTCAAAATCGGCAAGCAGATTACCGAGGCAATGCTGCTGAAAAATAAGACCAGCCGCAGAGATTCCAAGAAGCAGTTCCGGAATATGCTGGCGCTGCTGAAGAAGAATATGCTCCTGGCTGACCCGGACAATGCCAAAATCATTGACGAGGTAATTGCCCAGCTTACTGCTCAGCAGACTCTCTCTAATGTGGCTGCCCTGGATAAGGGCGTAGAGTATTCCTTCAATACCTCTTTGGAGAAGAAGCAGGCTGTGATGTCTGCCATTCGTGATGCAAAAGCCTACTTTGCAGGAAACTTCACCAAGAAAGAAGCCCTGCGCTATGCCGAGGAGCTGTCCGACAAGGTGGAAGACAGCATCGACCGTCTGGAAATCATCAAGGACAGCTTTGCGTATACGCTCCGCAGCGGTTTGAACAGCGGTATTGAGCAGTATTTTGCTGCCGCTGCCAACAACCCCAAGGAAGAGGCCCGGTTTGACCGTCAGACCGCCAAGCGGGATGCTCTCATTGCCAAGGGTAAGAGAGTGGACTGGAAAGTACGGCCCAAGAATGTCTATGACCTGACAGAACTGAAAGGCAACATCGCCCATTTGGTGGAGCGCCTGGAAGCCCGTTATCAGCAGGCCATTGCCAATGCAGACAATGTGGATGTTGCCGCAAGACGGGCGTCCATTGTAAAGTATCTGGCAGATAAGGCTCAGAAAATGAACTTTGTCCTCACCCCCGCCATGGCAAAGCAGCGCGCCATTCAGCTGATGGAAGAGGTAGGCATCAAAGAACCTGCTATGCGCTACAACCAGTACCCCTTTGAGTTCTCCGGCGGTATGCGTCAGAGAATCGTAATCGCCATCGCTCTGTCCGCTGACCCGGAAATCCTCATTTGTGATGAGCCCACCACCGCGCTGGATGTAACCATTCAGGCCCAGATTCTGGAGCTGATTAACAATCTGAAGAAGGAGCGGAATCTGTCCGTAATCTTCATCACCCACGACTTGGGCGTAGTGGCCAATATGGCTGACGATATTGCGGTTATGTACGCAGGCAAAATCGTGGAGTACGGAACCGTGGACGAAGTGTTCTACGACCCCCGTCACCCCTATACCTGGGCACTTTTGTCCTCTATGCCGGACCTGGATACCAAGGAAAAGCTGGACGCCATCCCCGGCACACCCCCCAATATGATTTATCCTCCGGTAGGCGATGCCTTTGCTGACCGGAATAAATACGCAATGCAAATTGACTTTGAGCAGCAGCCCCCCGAGTTTGCAGTGTCTGACACCCACTGGGCGGCCACATGGCTGCTCCATCCCGATGCCCCCAAGGTGGAAATCCCCAAGATTATCACCGACCGGATTGCCAGAATGAAGGAGAAAGCAGGTGAGCAGAATGGAAAATAAGGAAGTTCTGCTGCGAGTAGAAAACCTGTGCCAGTATTTTGGACCGGTGAAGGCCGTGGACAATGTGTCCTTTGACATCAAGAAGGGCGAAGTGTTCGGCTTGGTGGGCGAGTCCGGCTGTGGTAAGACCACCACCGGCCGCAGCATTATTAAGATTTATGACATCACCTCCGGCAGCATTTATTTTAACGGCAAGCGCATTTGCGCCGGCACCAAGGCCTACCGGGATGAGATTGCCGCGTGCCGTAAGGAAATGAAGGAAAACCCTGCCGCTGCAGAAGGCTGTAAAGCGAGAATTGCCCAGCTGCAAAAGGAAATCCGTCAGGCCAAGCGGGACCACGCAAAGTCCGGCACTGTAACGGATATTCAGATGATTTTCCAGGACCCCATTGCATCTCTGAACCCTCGTATGACTGTTAAGGAAATCATTGCTGAAGGTCTGGTGATTCAGGGCGTTAAGGACCAAAAGTATATCGACGAAAAGGTATATGAAATTCTGGAGCTGGTTGGCTTGGTCCGTGAGCACGCCGGCCGGTATCCCCACGAATTTTCCGGCGGTCAGCGGCAAAGAATCGGCATCGCCCGCAGCGTGATCATGCACCCGGAGCTGCTGATTGCCGATGAACCGATCTCCGCTTTGGACGTTTCCATTCAGGCCCAGGTGATTAACCTTCTGAATGAGCTGCGAGATACCCTGGATCTGACAATTCTGTTTATCGCCCACGACCTGAGTGTGGTCAAGTACTTCTCCGACAGAATCGGCGTGATGTACTTCGGCAAAATGGTGGAGTTGGCCAGCGCAGACGACCTGTTTGCCCACCCCCTCCACCCCTACACCAAGAGTCTGCTCTCTGCAATCCCTCTGCCCGACCCCCATATCGAGAAGCAGCGTACCAGAATTGCCTACAACGCTGAAAGCTCCCACGATTACTCCGTGGACAAGCCCTCTATGCGTGAGATCGCTCCCGGCCACTTCGTTTACTGCAACGATGCCGAGGCGAAACAGTATCAGGAGGAGCTGGGCCTGTGAACGAGAAATTGCGTAATGGGCTTTTAAAATACGGCATTTCCGCTACTGTGTGCGCGATCCTTGTGGTGTTCTACTGCGCTGTACGGGATTTCGCCCAAATGGAGCTGGTAGAAAAGTACCGCACCCTGTGCGATGCGTTTACCATTCCGGGATTGCTTGCTTTGTGCGTGGGCGTGCTGATTTGGGCGTCTAATGACGGTATCTTTTACGGCCTCAGCTACTGCTTGAATGTAGCTTGGCGGGCGCTGATTCCCGGCGCAAGATACAAGTTTGAGCGCTACTACGACTATGTTACCCGTAAAAAGGAGAAGAGAATTGACGGCTATGGCTTTCTGTTCCTCTGCGGCGGTGTCTGTATGGCTATTGCGGTTGTGTTTATGCTTCTGTTTTACAGTATTTACTAAAAGAAAATGCGTGTCCCATCGGGACACGCATTTTTGTTGTTTTACACTTCGTAACCGGGTTTGCCCAGCAGCTGGAACATATTCCGCTTATAGAATTCCACACCGGGCTGGTTGAAGGGATTGACACCCAGCATATAGGCGGACACGCCACAGGAGAGTTCGAAGAAATAGAACATCTCGCCAAGCTTTTGGGCATTCAGTTCTCCCATATCCATGGTGATGACCGGCACATTGCCGTCCACATGGGCAGCCAGCGTGCCTTGGAAAGCCTGTTCGTCTACAAAATCCAAGGTCTTGCCCTCTAAGTAGTTCAGGCCATCCAAATTCTTGTAGTCACCCTGAATAAGCAGTTCCTGAGCAGGGGGATCAAACCGCACCATGGTTTCAAAGATGTTCCGCTCACCCTGCTGAATCATCTGACCCAAGCTGTGCAGGTCTGGTGTGAATTCGGCGGAAACAGGGAAGATGCCCTTGCCGTCCTTGCCCTCGGACTCGCCGAAGAGCTGCTGCCACCATCCGCCCATCATACGGAATCCCGGCTCAAAGGATTCTAGGATTTCAATGGCTTTGCCTCTGCGATACAGAAGGTTTCGGGTGGCTGCATACAACCAAACAGGGTTTTCAAAGGACCGGATGTCATAAGCTTTTTTGGCTTCGTATGCACCCCGCATGATCTCCATAGGGTCAATGCCAGCCACCGCCATAGGCAGCAGACCCACCGCAGTGAGAACACTGTACCGGCCGCCTACATCGGGAGGAATCACAAAGGACTCCCAACCCTCTTCTGTAGCCATTTGCCGCAGCGCGCCATTCACCGGATCGGTGATTGCATAAGTACGTTTTCTGGCGCCGTCGGTGCCGTATCTGCGCTCCAAGAGCCAACGGAGTGCCCGGGTGGCGATAGCAGGCTCGGTGGTGGTACCGGACTTGCTGATAATGGCGATGGAGAAATCCTTGCCCTCCAACAGTCGGGTCAATTCGTTCCAGCTTCTTGTGGACAGCGTATTGCCTGCATAATAAATCTGAGGATTCCCTTTGCCCTTGCCAATGTTGTGGTTGCAGCCCTGCATCAATTCAATTGCCGCCCGGGGGCCTAGATAAGAACCACCGATACCGATAACAACAAATACATCAGAATCTGAACGGATTTTTTGGGCAGCGGCGCGAATCCGGCGAATTTCTTCCGTTTCTTGTTCCACAGGCAGGTTCAGCCAACCGATAAAATCGTTACCTTCACCGTTTCCCTCAGACAATGTCATATGGGCATCAAAAATCTCTTTCTCTGCGGCCAGCAGGTCAGGCAGAGACAGATCACCCCACACATTGGAAATATCAACTTTAATCATAAAAGCGTTCAGTCCTTTCATGGTCATATATATATGTTACAACACATCTTAAGTTTTCGCAAGTGTAACATACAGGTTTTTTAATTATTTTATAAAAAACCTGTGGTAATTTTCTCGGGAAACTTGTATAATATTTCTAAAAAGGAGGTGCCGGGATGAAACTTGGGTTTGGCGTGGATCTAGGCGGCACAACAGTGAAAATTGCAGCCTTCACCCAGTGTGGAGAGTTGCTTTCCAAGTGGGAAATTCCCACAGTGACGGAAAACGGCGGCAGCCGGATTCTGCCGGATATCGCGGCTTCTGTTTTAAATTATTGTCACCAAAATGGGATATCCAAAGATGAGATTATAGGCTTGGGCATTGGTGTGCCCGGCGCGGTGGATAAAAGTGGTATCGTGGCAGCCTGCGATAATCTGGGCTGGGGCCGGACGGATGTAGCGCAGGAATTGAGCCGTCTTACCGGATTTCCGGTCAAAGCGGGCAATGATGCCAATGTGGCGGCATTGGGAGAAGCCTGGAAGGGCAGCGGCTGCGACAATATGGTGCTGATTACATTGGGTACCGGCGTAGGCGGCGGTATTATCATAGACGGCAAACCCTTGGTGGGCCGAACCGGCGCTGCCGGAGAGATAGGACATCTGGTACTGGAGCGAAACGAGGAAAATATCTGCGGATGCGGTAAGCGAGGCTGCGCAGAGCAGTATTGTTCTGCTACCGGCATCGTCCGACTGGCCGAGGAACAGCTGAAAGAAACCCCGGAGGACTCCCTTCTGCGACAAAATCCGCTAACCTGCAAGGCGGTGTTTGACGCAGCTGCCCGAGGAGATGCTGTGGCATTGGCGGTTTTGGACCGTGCCTATGCCTATTTGGGTGAGCTGATTGCCAATATTTGTATTGTGCTGAATCCGGAGATGGTAGTCATTGGTGGTGGCGTGAGCAAGGCAGGAGAGCCGCTCCTTGCCGGTATTCGAAAGTATTTTGACAGATTTATTTATCACGCAAGCCGGGATGTGGAATTTCGGCTGGCAGCATTGGGCAACGATGCCGGTGTCTACGGCGCATTTAAGTTGATTTCAGAGTAAAAAATCCACCGGCCGGTTGGCCGGGGGGGTTGGTAATGTTCGGAAAGTACAGCGAGGTGGGGG
>JAZOWQ010000066.1:0-3340 GCA_045659325.1 Faecousia sp.
TTCCAACCAGATCAACGCTATTGTTATGGCTTTGGCCGGCGCAGAGCGGATCTTCGAACTGATGGATGAGGAAGTGGAAGCTGACGACGGCTATGTGACCTTGGTAAATGCCAAGGAGGAAAACGGTGTTCTCACCGAATGTGCAGAGCGCACCGGCCGCTGGGCTTGGCGCCATCCCCATCAGGCAGACGGCTCTGTGACCTACACCGAACTGAAGGGTGACATCACCATGGACTCCGTTGACTTCGGCTATGTGCCGGAAAAGACGGTGCTTCACGATGTGACCCTGTACGCAAAGCCCGGTCAAAAATTAGCATTCGTCGGCGCTACCGGCGCAGGCAAGACTACCATCACCAACCTGATTAACCGCTTCTATGATATCGCCGACGGCAAAATCCGCTACGACGGTATTAACATCAACAAAATCCGCAAGTCCGATCTACGGCGAAGCCTGGGTATCGTTTTGCAGGAGACCAACCTGTTCACCGGCACGGTGATGGACAATATCCGCTACGGCAATCTGTCCGCCACCGACGAGGAGTGTATCGCCGCGGCAAAAACCGCCAACGCCCACGACTTTATCACAAGACTCCCGGAAGGCTACGACACCATGCTCACCGGCAACGGCGCCCAGCTTTCTCAGGGTCAGCGGCAGCTGATTGCCATTGCCCGGGCGGCGGTGGCAGGCCCTCCCGTGATGATTCTGGACGAGGCAACCTCCTCCATCGACACCCGTACGGAAGCCTTGGTGCAAAAAGGTATGGACGCCCTGATGCAGGGACGGACCACCTTCGTGATTGCCCACCGGCTGTCCACGGTGCGGAACTCCGACTGCATTATGGTGCTGGACCACGGCAAAATCATCGAGCGTGGCACCCACAACGATTTGATTGCCCAAAAGGGCACTTACTACCGCCTCTACACCGGCGCATTCGAACTGGAATAAAGACAAAAAAAGCCCCTCTCACGAGGGGCTTTTTTGTGCTGGACTTTTCCAAAGCAGTAATATATAATGTTTTTGAATGAACACCCGACAAATCGGGAATCCCCCAAAAAAGGAGAAATACATATGAATAACTTAAAAATCGGCTATGCCCAAGTGAATATCAACCCCCCGCTGGGTATCGGTATCGAGGGCTATTATGTGGCTCGTTATGCCAAGGGCTTTTTGGATGATCTGATGGCTTCTGCTCTGGCCCTCCAGTGTGGTGACAAAACCGTGATTATGGTCAGCGCTGACCATATCGGCTTCAGCATCCAGTTCCCCCGCTACCGGGCTGCCATCGCAGAGGCGGCAAGCATTCCTTTGGAGCATGTGTACTTAGTCTGCACCCACACCCACACCGGTCCTTTCGTGCGTCCCGGCTTTGGCTTTGATTCTGACCCGGAAGTTATCGACCTCTATGCAGATTTTGTGGAATCCCGGCTGAAGGATGCGGCTGTGCTGGCTATGGCTGACCTGCGCCCTGGCCGTATGGGCTTTATCGTGGGCTACGCCCCTGAGCGGGTTGCCTATATCCGTCGGTATAAAATGAAGGACGGCTCTACCTTTACCTGCCCTCCCATTGACGACCCCAACATTGACCACCCCATCGGCGAGCTGGATCAGCGGGTGAATGTGCTGCGGTTCGACCAGGATAACGGCCAGACTGTGGTGCTTTATAACTACGGCGTTCATGCGGACTGCATCGGCGGCGAGTATGTGAGCCCCGACTTCCCCGGCTGGGTCCGCAAGACCATTGGCAAGGCCCTGGACGGCGTAAAGGCCATCTACTTCCCCGGCGCACAGGGTGATGTGGGCAGCACCAATGTCCATCCCAAGGGCGGTGATATGAATGACACCGAAATCAGCTTCGATAACGAAATGAAGAGCCCCGGTATGGCCCGTTTTGTCGGTCGCGCCCTGGCCGGTACCATTCTGCAGGTGTTCGACAAGGTGGAATACATTGATGTAGACAGAATCAATATTCTCCACAAGCTGGTACAGGTCAAGTCCAACAAGCCTACTCCCGAGGACGATATGGAGCAGGCCCATCTGTTTGCAAAGCTTCACAAAGAGGGGCGGGACAACGAAATCCCCTTTGAGGCCATGCAGCTGACCACCGAAATTGCCAAGGCCAACCGTCTGGTACGGCTGGAGAATGGCCCTGACTTCTTTGACCTGAACTTGACCGGTCTGCAGATTGGCGATGTGGCCTTCGTTGGCTTCCCCGGCGAGCCTTTCACCGACATCGGCCGTCAGACCAAGGCCACAGAAGGCTGGAAGCTGATTCTGCCCTGCTGCATCACCAACGGCTACAAGGGCTACTTCCCCACCAAGGACGCTTACGACGAGGGTGGCTACGAGGCCAATTCCACCAACTACCACTCCTCCGTTGCCGAGACCTTGGTCGCCGGCGCAAAGGAACTGCTGGGCGAACTGAAGAAATAAACAAAACAAAAAGGCTGACCTTTCGGTCAGCCTTTTTTCTATACAATTTACTTTGTGCCGAAGATACGGTCGCCGGCGTCACCCAGACCGGGGACAATGTAGGCGTGCTCGTTCAGCTTTTCGTCAATGGCGGCCACATAGATGTCTACATCCGGGTGGGCCTCCTGCACAGCCTTCACACCCTCGGGGCAGCCGATAACGTTCATCATAATGATGTTCCGGCAGCCGTGCTGCTCAAAAAAATCACTCGCCGCTATAGCGCTCCCGCCGGTAGTCAGCATGGCGTCAACCACGAATACCTGACGCGCCCCGATATCCTCGGGCAGCTTGCAGTAGTATTCCACAGGCTGATGGGTCTCCGGGTCACGGTACAGACCGATATGGCCCACCTTGGCGGAGGGAATCAGATCCAGCATGGAATCCACCATACCCAGACCCGCCCGGAGAATGGGGATAATGGCCAGCTTCTTGCCGGCCAGCTTATAGCACTTTGCCTTTGCAACAGGGGTCTGCACCATGACCTCTTCCACAGGCAGATTCCGGGTTGCCTCATAGCACATCAGGCCGGAAATTTCGCCGATCAGTTCCCGGAATTCCTTAACACCGGTTTTTCTGTTCCGCAGGATTGCCAGCTTGTGCTGAATCAGGGGATGATTTAATTCGTGAACAACGCCCATAATTATTCTCTCCTTTATTTCTCTTCCCGGGCAAGGCGCTCCCGCTCGGCCTGGGATAATCTTAAATAGTTGGGTGTGAGGCTGCCGCCGTCACCGGGCAGACCTGCGTCCAGCATTTTCTTGGCTATGAGAGCCACGCCTGTCGCCCGTTGGTGCCGACGGTGTTCCGGGGGCAAAACCAGAGCCGGAACAGCTTCTACCAAGGTATTATAACACAAAACCGCCCCGTCTC
>JAZOWQ010000067.1:0-6833 GCA_045659325.1 Faecousia sp.
TTAATCAGTGGGTCCCGGGTTCGAGTCCCTGAAGGTGCACCATGGCCCGTTGGTCAAGCGGTTAAGACACCGGCCTCTCACGCCGGTAACGGGAGTTCGATTCTCCCACGGGTCACCATTTGATTAACGAAACCTAATAAGGTGTTAGGGCGAAAGCCTTTGCATAGATAGTTCGTGTTGATTGTCATGAGGGTCCACCTGTTCCCATCCCGAACACAGAAGTTAAGCTCATGTACGCTGACAATACTTGGCGGGCGACTGCCCGGGAAGATAGGTAACGCGAACACAGACCTCACTACTTCGGTAGTGAGGTTTTTCTTTGTAGCAGGGGTGAACCTGTGTATCTGCCACAGAAAGAGAAGAGGGAACGGCTATATGCCGTTCCCTATGAATTATACTTTTCATTTTGTTACTGTCTATTTCCCAACCTTTTCAAACGTTCCACTAAATCAATAAACTTTTGTTCGTTTCTGATGTCTCTTAACCAGGTCCATCGACTGCATTCTTGGATATACAGACATTCATACATCCATTTCGGGTCAATAGATCCATAAAAGTCAGTTTCACCATTTTCCAATGTGTAATATAGACTAGTGCAATTACCCACGGTGCTATAGTATCCACATAAAGTGCTAAGACGTAGGGTGCTTAATGCGGGAGATTTACAGCCAATTTCGCTACCATCGGGGAGCGCCATAATGTTTTCTGTTAAGACTATGATATCTTCCAGTACGGCATAAGCTTTTTCATGCTCACCCTGCGCTGCATAAGCGGTGATATACACCATTCCCAGCCAAATTCGCTGCGGCGCGAAAACATCAGGGGAATTTCCACAGGTAATAGGATGCTGTTCGGTGGGGGATTCCTTGCAAAGATTGTGCAGAAGGGTGAGTTTGCAGTTGTTTTCAAACAAGGATTCTTCTATATTTACAGGTTTGCTGGAATCTCGCCAAAGAGAAATGTCGCCGTCTGTAAAATTGGCTAACTGTCTAAGGAAGCACCGCTGCCTTGCAGAATCAAATTTCTCCAATTCGTCCCGGAACAGATAACGCTCCTTCAGCAAATAATCTCGATCTGCAAGATCTGAAGCGTATCGGTCAAGTAACGCAGTAATTTGGTTATCTTCTTCCAAACAGGAATAGAATTCTAAAGCTCGGGGCCGAATTCCTGTATCTGTGCAGGTTTCAAAAAACAGATCCTTGCTTTTGCGAAGTTCCTCCAGAATCTCTGGGTTCTTCCATGCGGGGCAATAACGCAGATGACAACATATATCCGCAAAATACTCGCCGTTATCCTGTTCTCGGCGGCAGGTACGGATGATATCAATGATGGTATCTTTGTCGCCTTCTCCCATTTTTGAGATGCTTTGTATTTGCTTTCTGATGCATTTTCTTTTCTTTACATCGTCCTGCCCTAACAAATAGTCTGTTGTAACGGAAAACTGCCTTGCAATTGCAGGAAGAAATTCAATATCCGGATAAGTCACGCCGTTTTCCCAACGACTTATTGACTGATAGGAGACACCTAAGCGATCTGCTAATTGTTCTTGTGTCAATTTGTGTTGCAGCCTAAGGTTTCTAATATTTTCTCCAAGTTTCAGGTTCATAATAATACCTCCTAATGTGTATTACTTTTGCCGGCAACTTAAGTTTATCATTATGTTTAGGTTATTACAATAATGCATAAAGTGAGAATAATTGTTGGTTTCGTTTAGAGAAATAACGCCGCGTATCGAGTTGCTCGACACGCGGCTATACTTATTTCTCGTATTTTCCTTTTTTTCGCTGTAGGGTGGGCTTGTAGATTGCAACTGCAATAATTACAAATACGGTCAGGCAGCCAAGACTTACTTTCCAGCCTAAGGAGAATGAGGGGTTGCGGTAAATAAACCGAACTGTGTGGTCTCCTTCGGAAAGAAGCAGTCCCATCATCGCATTGCCGATGGTAACGGTTTCTGCAGGCTTGCCGTCTACTTCAGCATACCAGTTTCCGTTTTGGGGAATAGAGGTATAGAGTACACCGTCATGTTTGCAATCAATTGTTCCGTCAATCTTAGTGTTACTGAAACTGGAAATGTTCAATACAGAAGTAGACAGCATCTCGTATCCTCGGCGAAATACATTCTCATTGAGAACAGCAGCTTTGATTTTAATAGTGCCGCTCTCGGACGGTTTGCAGGTTAATTTAATTTGCACAACATCTCCGGGTTCTACTTCACACACGGAAGCCATCTGTGGCAGGCTGTACGTCTCGCTATAGAGCTGTTCGTTATTCAGCCATATAGAGAAGTTGTTTCGCTTAGAGAGGTCTAGATCAACGCACACAAAGCCTGAGCGGTCTGCGGTATAACTGTAGGTGATAGTTCCGTTTTTGTTATCGGTGGTATACGCGCAGTAGCCGGTACTGGTTTGAGGGGTGATGTTGGGCCCGTCGCTGCTGATCGTAAGCAAATTGCCGGACATATAATTCCACACATTCTGGCGAATTCCGGTAGCTTCTTTCATCAGTGTGTTTTGGAAATCAAATCGATTGCTGCTTGTGTTAAAATCAACATTTAACAGCTGCGAATTTGCAAGGAAGCCCAAGGGAAGATAGGTGTTGTTCTCCAGCAGATGCACATTGTTGCTTGCGTAGATATCATCGAAATAGGGATTGCTTTCAACCTTTCCATCTCTTTCGACCATATATTTCAGTCCAAGGAAAAGGTTAGCGACAGGGGAACTTTCTTCATAGCTATATCGGTTATAGGTGTTTTTTGCACCGTAACCAAGCGTACGCATAAATTCCGTAACCTTCACATTTGCGGAACTGGTAAAGGTAGTGATGCCGTAATACCCGTTTAATGCGCCATCGTTGAGGGTTTGGGTGTGGGTAACTTCTGTACGATAGAAGGGGTTATCTTTTTCTTGCTGCTTCATATATTCGATAACAGCTTCTGTATCTGTAGTGCCTTTGGGATAATTTCGGGTGTCTGTTCCGGGGAAGGCAACACCAAAATTAACAATATTCAGGACGATTTCTACCGCCATAACACACAAAAGGACGGCGCGGCACTTACTCTTTCGGGAACTGCGTTCCTGCACGTAGGAAACAAGCTGTTCTGTGTCAGGCTCAGTAGGTGCAGGACGGAAGGTGCATAGATAAACCAGTGCGGAGATATAAAGCAGTATTGTTACACCGTTATATGCCCAGAATACGATGTCGTCCAACTCTTGATAAAAGAACATCATTCCAACAGCGGGAATTGAGGCGAGAATCACTTGCCAGAGACGGAAGGTGCGCCGTTTAGTCCAAGCGATATATGCCATATATAGCATTACAAAGCTATAGAGGAAGCTGAAACGGTAGGGAATCATATTGGTGAAGTGGAATCCGTGCCAAATGTAGTCAAGCTGTCTGAATATGCAGCTGACATTCAGAAATAGTAATAGGGCAACAGCACAGATTTTGTCTCTCGCCCGAACACCCTTACAGAACAGATACAGAATAGAGAGAATAATCGTGAAAACACCGCAATAAAGATTGGGAAGTCCTTCTTTAAAAGAGGGGGTAATGCCACCGTATGTGTTTCCGGCGACTTTAGCCATTGTTTGAATGAGTCCAAGCCAGTTATCCTCGGTGGTCATATTCAGCTGGAATCCTTCGGGGAACTTATTGACGCTGGATTGCGTGGTTTGCAGCGCTGCAAGTGTGGGAAGAGAAATGATTGCGGTCATACCGATTGCCAGCAGGGAAAAAATGGCAATACGGCTCAGATCTGCGATAAAGGTGATGAACCCTTTCCAACGGCAAATTTCATAACAAATAAAAGTCAGCAGAACAAAAATGCAGGTGAAGAAGCCAATATAATAATTCGTGTAAATAGAAAGAAACAGCGTTATGGTATACAGAATGAACTTCCGTTCTTTCAAAAGGCTGATCATTCCGACCATAACCAACGGCAGCAGGGCGAAAGTATCTAACCACATAATGTTCCACTGATATCCCAAGGCCCAGGCGCAAAGTCCGTAAAAGCTGCCAAACAATACGGTAGAATAATCTTGTTTGCCGGAGATTTTCTTCAGAAATATACCGAAGAACATACTGGCGAGCCCCAGCTTAATAGGCATCAGCAAAGAAAAGTATCCCAAAACCCAACCATCCGGCACGAAAATGCTCAGAAGATTTAGTGGAGATGCAAGATAATAAGAGTAAAGACCTAAATAATCAACGCCAAGGCCCACATCCCAGTTATATAGCAGGGAATCTCCGGATAATAATGCTCGCCGGAAGGCAGAAAAGAAGGGAAAATATTGGTGGTACATATCCGAGTAAAGCATAGAATATTGTCCGAAAGGACTATACTCTCCGATCAGCATGACAACCAGCATCCCGAAAAATGGGAAAGCAAAGGCAAGGGCGTTATAAATCCATTTTCGGTTGGACAGTTGTGTTAGTTTCATAGCATTCTCCCTAAAAGTACAAACATAAAATCATTTTACCATATTATTCCCGTTGGGTAAAGGGAAAAATGCAAAAAATCAGGGTGTACGGTTGTACACCCTGTAGAATTATAGGATTAAACAAATCAAGCCTGTAGCGCCTTCATTTACTACTCGAGTTAATACACCGCGGAATTTTTCTCTTACATCATCCGGTGTGCGAATCAGCTTGTTGGTTAACCCATCTTGAATCAATGTATATACGGATTTTCCGAAAATGTTACTTTGCCATAGTTTATCCGGGTCTTCAGAGGAGAGGTAGGAAATGAGGTCTTGAGACTGCTGCTCTCCGCCAACCATAGGGCTGATTTCTGTGTCGATATCGACCCGTATCATATGAATGGACGGCGCACCGGCTTTTAGTTTTACACCATATGCGCCACCTTTTTTGACGACCTCCGGTTTTTCTAGGGTCATTTCTCCTGCATTAGGCATAACAACACCGTATCCTGTTGCTTTTACAGAGGAGAGAGCGTCGGAAATCTTATCATATTCTGCCTTGATGGTCGATAGTTCAGATAACAAGGCCAATAGTTGTGCGTCGTCTTCGATTGGAAGACCGGCCTTACTGCTTAAAATCTCATAGAACAAAGTCTCCGGGAAGTTCAGTGCGCAGTGGACTGTGCCGGTTGCTAAGTCAATGGTGCGCAGAGAGTAGTCCTGAACCGGGTCCAGCTCTTTCAGTCGTTGAAGCACCTCGTCTGCTTGCGCCAATGTGGATATTTCGCCGAAATAAGAAAGTAATGCATTATATAACTGGGATTTTACTTCGTGTTCATTTTCCAGCGCATCCATCCAGCGGGGGAGATGTACATACAGCGACTGCATGGGGAAGGAGTAGAGAAGTTTTTTCAAAAGCTCCGCAATATCGTCCAAGTCCAATGCCTGACAGTCCGCAATCATAGCATCCACCCCAAAGGATTCCTTGATAGACTGCTGTACCTGCTTTGCGGCTTCCCCGGAGGGATATCTGCTGTTGATAATGACTAGATAGGGTTTGCCGGTTTTTTGCATATCTATAATTGCCCGTCGTTCCGCATCCACATAATCACTTCTGGGAATGTCGGTAACAGTGCCGTCAGTAGTTACCACTAACCCAACAGTACAATGTTCTTCCATAACCTTCTTGGTGCCCAATTCTGCAGCATCTGTCATGGGAATTTCATAGTCATACCAAGGCGTTGTGACCATTCTTGGGACTCCGTCCTCGTCGGCCCCTACAGCCCCTTCAATCATATATCCTACGGAGTCGATCATTCTGACTGATAGCACGGTTGTTC
Source organism: Faecousia sp. (assembly GCA_045659325.1). GTDB lineage: Bacteria > Bacillota > Clostridia > Oscillospirales > Oscillospiraceae > Faecousia. The sequence continues at coordinate 5,762 of JAZOWQ010000067.1, forward strand.
CATCGGGGGAAATTTCCACTGCTTCTTCGGGAATGAATTTGGGCTCACTGGTCATAATGGTACGGCCTGACCCACATTGAGGCAATTCGTCTTTTGCCCGTTCCCTCCTATAAGGCTCGTGGATGTTGGGAATTACCATCTGTTCCATAATCCGTTTTATGAGCGTAGACTTTCCGGTCCGTACCGGTCCGACCACACCCATATAGATATTACCGCCCGTTCTGGCAGCAATACTTGCATACATATTTTCCATAGCCAGCCTCCTTTTTTGCAGGAGGGATGCTCCTGCCACGGTCTACCAAAGAGTATGTCCGCAGGAAAGAGAATAGAACAGAAACACAATATGTTGTTGCTATGGTTGACTTTATAGCACAAAATGCGTATAATATACTTGAAAAATAATGAAATTCGGCAGGTAATGAGCATGGCTACAAAAAGAAATGAACAGTATGGTAACTCCAGCATTTCTATGCTGAAGGGTGAGGAGCGTGTCCGGAAACGTCCGGCAGTTATTTTTGGTTCCGATGATCTGGAAGGCTGCAAGCACGCTGTGTTTGAAATTCTCTCCAATGCAATCGACGAAGCCCGTGAGGGATATGGTGATACCATCATTGTTACCCGATATGAGGACTTATCTGTCGAGGTGGAGGACTTTGGTCGTGGTTGTCCTGTTGACTATAATGAGAAGGAAAAGCGGTATAACTGGGAACTGGTGTTCTGTGAGATGTACGCCGGTGGTAAGTACGGCGAAAACGGAGAGAACTACGAGTATTCTCTGGGTCTGAACGGCCTGGGCTCCTGCGCTACCCAGTATGCGTCGGAGTTTTTTGATGCAACGATTCGTCGTGACGGCTTCCGCTATGACCTGCACTTTGAAAAGGGCAGAAACAAGGGCGGCCTGAAGAAGGAACCTACTGACCGTGGTCGTAAGACCGGTTCTGTGTTCCATTGGCGGCCCGACAAGCAGGTGTTCACCGATATTAACATTCCCGCAGACTATTACCGGGATGTATTGCGCCGTCAAGCGGTTGTGAACAAGGGCATTACCTTCAAGTTCCGCAACCAGGTAGGC
>JAZOWQ010000068.1:0-22530 GCA_045659325.1 Faecousia sp.
AACATCGCCAACGGTGGGATGGTCGCCGGTCAGAGCCAGCATGGTATCGATACCGAAGGAATAAGCGGAGAGCATTTCACCCATGATGGCCATACGGCTGCGATCGCGGCCGGTCATCTGGATGATGGGCTCGCAGCCGGCCTGCTTCAGCTTAATGCACAGGCCCAGGCCGGTGGCCTTCAGGCATGCGGACTGCATATCGGTAACATTGATGCCGTGAACCTTGCCCTTCAGCAGCTCAGCGGCTTCCATCTGCTCGGAAAAATCGCAACCCTTAGGGGGTGCCATTTCGGCGGTTACGCCAAACTTACCAGCATCCAGTGCTTCTTTCAACAGACTCATTATTTCTTCCCCCTCAAGCTGATGGTTCTGGGATAGGCAAAGTTGCCGTAGCCCTTAGCATCTCTGGTCTGTGTGATCTTCTCAACTTCATTGGTAGCCTGCAAACGCTTGTAGATCTCGATCCATGCGCAGGGATTCTCGGGGTTGACTTCGCACTTGCCGTTCTTCTGACCGCCGCAGGGGCCGTTCACCAGGCTCTTGGCGCACTGGGTAATGGGACATACAGCGCCGGTCTGACCCAGCACGCAGTCACCACAGAAGCGGCAGGATTCTTCCCAAACACCGAACTTGACAGCTTCGCCAAGGTACATGGTGTTGTTGGAAGGGTAGACAGGAATGGTGGGCGCGTTCTTGGCAACACACTGCACGCCGTCACCGCAGGACATACAGATGACGCAGTCGGGGTAAGCAGCGTAGATGGGCTTCATCTTAGCCTTTACGCCCAGGTTCATGCAGCAGTAGTCAGCGATGGTGGTAGCAACGACCTTCTTGCCGGCGGCTTCCAGAATCGCAGCCAGTTCCTTAATCTGTGCCTCGCCGCCGGTCTGGCAAGCGGTAGCGCAGCTGTTACAGCCAACGATGGCAACGGTTTTTGCGTCGCCAACCAGAGCCATAACCTCTTCGATGGGTTTTTTCTGAGTGATAATCATGTACAACTTCTCCTTTATGTTCCGTAACGGGTGATAAAAGAATAAACTTTTGATGGCTGGGCCATCTAATACCACATTACATTATAACGCATTTCTTCCAAAAATCAACAGGAATTGTCAAAACACTTGTTCTTATGCCGAAACTTTGGCCTTACACTTTTTAAATAACTTCTTCCGGAAGAGGAACAGGGTATAGGCCAGCCACAGGGCAAAGAAAACACCACAGGCAATACAGGCGTTTGTAAAAGATTGTCCGGCAAAGCTCAGCAGGAACAGAAGCGGCGCAATCATCACCATGGCCGGGAAGTTAGAAAGGATATACAGGCTGGATACAGGGGATTTCAGACCCGGATCAATTTCCTTCATCAAAATCATGCCATTGGAGGCAGTGCCGGTGAGCGTACCAAAGCTCATCAGGAAGAACTCGTGTTCAAAATCCTTGAAGCAGGTCTTTGCCACCTTGCGGATGTACGCATAGGTAATCAGCGCGCCTACTGTGCTGAGAATCACGATGGGCAGAATATAATTCTTGATGTCATTGATTTCAATGGCGGCCACACCGGCAACAATCATCAGGTCAAAGGAAAAGCCGGAAATCCGGTCCATCTGATAGTTGTTGATGTAGGCTCTGTGCATCAGACTGCGCTTCCGAAGCTGTTTAACGACAGCCTTGATAGCCATAGCAGCCAGGGATGCCCACAGGAAGTTAAAGCCCCAGGCGATGCTGTTGGTAAAGTCAGACAGAACGCCCAGCAGGCACATAAAGCCAAAGGCGATGGCATAGGCCAGAGCCACAAAACCCATCTGAATGGAGAACTTATCTACAGACTCATTATCGGGAATCTCGTTGCCGCAGGGGTTGGTGAGGTCCACGAATTCGGTATCCTCCCGGGCCTCTCGAATTTGGATGTGGCCCTTCTTCTTGCCGATGTTGATGTGCAGAACGCCGAATACAGAGGCCACCACAAAGCCGATGGATGCCAGCGACAGACCGAAGCTGCCGTTGCCGGCAAACTGGGCGGCAGGGGTGTTGGTGAAATTCACATCCCAAGTCAACGCATTGCCGGGGCCCTGACCAAAGCCAAGGGGCAAAATCAAGCCGGACACATAGGAAATGACTGTTTTGCCGTACCGGGTCAGCAGGAAGAAAACGATGGTAATGGCAAGTCCGGAGAAGGCCTGCAGCATATAAGTACCGCCCTGCAGCGCGCCAAATTCCACCACTTGGGTGCGGCTTGTTTTGACGGTAGCCTTTTCAGTTTTCAAACTCATAGCCGCAAAGCCGATGGCAAGACAGTGATAGGTAATGACCTGCATCATCCGGTTGTCCACCAATACAATGCCAAAGCTCTTTGTGATAATATCCACAATCAGCAACAGCGCGCCGCCCAGCAGGGCGGAGGGAATCAGACATTTGCGAAACAAGGGGATGGTTCTGCGAAGGATATTGCCCAGCATTAAAAACAGCAGAAGCAGTCCCAGTTGTACCAAAAACGACCACACGGCGCCGTAGTTGGCCATTGTGAAATCCCAGCTTAATGCAGTATCCATATGCAAATTCTCCTTACTCTGTGATATCTTTCAGAGACACCCCGTTTTCCCGGGCCAGCCGGGCAAGGTCCTCATATTCATATTTTCTTCGCTCTACCCCATAACCGGTGGCAATCTTCTGCCGGACAGGACCATAGGGGGTTTGCACCGTTTCGGTTCTCCGTTGTAAAATGTAGCGGTGCAACCGATTCTCCCGCACACCCAAGGTGGTGGTGTGGCGGAAAATCAGGGGCAGCAGACGCTCTTTATCTTCCGGCTTACACAACACCGTCAGCAGCACCCCGGGACGGCCCTTTTTCATTCCGATTGGGGTGGTGAACACATCCAAAGCGCCACCTTCCAGCAGCTGCTCTGCGGCAAAGCCAATGGTCTCGCCGGTCATATCGTCTAAATTGCAGCTCAGCTCCAACACATCGTCGGTTTGGTCTTCGCTTTCGCCCAGCATAGCCCGGACGCAGTTGGGACGGTCAAAATCCTTCTTGCCCATACCATAGCCGATGGCGTTGACTGTCATGGTGGGCATATCTCCAAAGCGGTTAACATAATATTTTAGCAGCGCACCGCCGGTGGGGGTGCAAAGCTCCCCCTTAATTTGCCCGCCGTAAATGGGTACACCCTGTAAAATAAGGGTAGTAGCGGGGGCGGGGACAGGCAGCACACCGTGGGCACATGTTACCTGACCGCTGCCCACATGGACAGGGGAGGCTAGTATCTGGTGGACGTCCAGCTTGTCCATTAAATAGCAAACGGCGGCGATGTCAGCCACAGCATCCATAGCGCCTACCTCATGGAAATGAATCTGTTCCACTGGTACGCCGTGGACCTTGCTTTCCGCCTGGGCAATCATCTCATAAATATCCAGCACCTGCTTCTTTACCTTGTCGGATGCCTGCAGCTGGGACACAATGTGGGCAATATTGGCCAACCGGGAGTGATGATGGTGGCCGCATTCGCACTCCTCGTCACCGTCGATAAATACCCGGATATGGGTGCCTGTAATACCACATTTTATGCTCTTCTCCCGGATAAATTTCACGGAAGGGATACCCAGTCCGTTCAGCTCTGCCAAAATCTCCACCGGATTGGGAAACAGTTCCACCAGGGCGGCGGTGAGCATATCCCCGGCGCAGCCCATAGCGCAGTCTAAATACAGGATTTTCATTGTTTTCCTCCCATATGATTCAGCATACCGGCAAGATAGCCTGCGCCAAAGCCGTTGTCAATGTTCACAACGGAAACGCCGCTAGCGCAGGAGTTGAGCATAGACAGCAGGGCGGCCAGACCGCCAAAAGCAGCGCCGTAACCTACACTGGTAGGCACAGCGATCACAGGACAATCCACAAGACCGCCCACCACGCTGGCCAGCGCCCCTTCCATACCTGCAATGGCAATTACCACGCTGGCGCCCATCAGTTCCTCGGAATGGTTCAGCAGCCGGTGCAGACCTGCTACACCCACATCATACAGCCGTACCACCGCATTGCCCAAAAACTCTGCGGTGAGGGCAGCCTCTTCAGCCACGGGAATGTCACTGGTGCCGCCGGTGGCAACTACGATCTTACCGATGCCACTGGGGGCAGCCATCTGTCCAGCGATGGCGACCCGGGCGTTTTCGTAATAAGTAATGGGTGTTTTTTTGTGAATCGTATCAACCTTTTCTTTGCTCAGACGAGTAATCAGCACATTTTTCTGCCCGTTTTTGGCCATGGTATCCAAAATGCCGATAATCTGCTGGGCAGTTTTGCCTTCACCGTAAATTACTTCATTGGCACCCTGCCGCACCTTCCGGTGCAGGTCTACTTTAGCAAAGCCCAAATCCGCAAAGGGCTGTTGCTTCAGTTGTAAAAGGGCGTCGTCTATAGAAACGGTGCCATCTTGTACGCCCGTTAACAGGGCTCTGATATCTGTATTCATTGGCGTACCTCCAAGTCCAGAAGGACAGATGTGTAATGGACCTTCAGCTGGGTCAGAATTGCTTGCCGATGCTTAATCAGCAGAGGCAACTGGGATTCTGTTATTTGAAGCCTTGCGCAATCCCCCAAAAGGCGGATGCGGAAATCGGAAAAACCAAGACTTCTCAAAAAGGCTTCGCTGCTTTCGGTTTTGGCAAGCAGATCTGCCGTAATGGGTGTACCTGTGGGAATCCGGGTGGCAAGACAGGCATAGGCCGGCTTGTCGTGGGTAAAAAGTTCGGCTTCCTTGGACAGCCTGCGGATCTCCGCTTTTGTCAATCCACATAGCCGCAGGGGGGAGAGCACGCCCAATTCTGCCAGCGCCTGCATACCGGGCCGGTGAGCGCTGCAGTCGGAGGCATTGGTACCGTCAAGAATAACAAAATAGCCGTCCCGCGCAGCCTGCTCTTTGATAGTGGTAAAAATCTGCCTTTTGCAGAAATAGCATCGGTTTGCGGGATTGGCAGCAATTTGGGGATTATCTAATATATCCAATGACAGGGTGATCATCGGTGTATGTAATTGCTCTGCAAGGGCAACCGCATCGTCATATTCAAATTGGGGCTGAAAAGGGGTTTTGACATAGTAGGCGCAAACATCTGCGCCGCACAGCTTGGCCGCGTAGAGCAGATATGCAGAATCCACACCGCCGGAAAAGGCAATGGCGGTCTTGGGATTTTCTTCAAAAAATGCCTTTAATGTCATAGCTGCACCTCTTTCCTACCGAATATCATATCACAACAACGAAAAAAAGAAAAGCATAGAATTTGCCAAAAACACCCCGTTTCTGCGGATTTTCTCAAATACTGCTTTTTCTTGACTATTTTCTTCATTTGTGGTACAATGCAAGAAATTGTTTGCATTTTTCTCAAGGCGTTTGGGAGGTGTGCTACTTGCGTATCAATCACGAGCATCCGTTGCTTCAGAAAATCAATCGATTCTTATATTCTCCCGCCTATTTCTTGTATTTAGGCGGTTTGACCATATTGTCCAATGTGTTCGGTATGGAGCTGATTGCCTATACCTTTATTTTGCTGACGGCTCTGTATGTCTGTCTGTGCGCAAGGGATTTGCTGCCCCTGCTGCCTATTTTTGCCTGCGGTTACATCTCTCCGTCTCTGAATAATAACCCCGGCTTGAATAATGATTCCATCTTCTCGTTGAAAGGCGGCGGCTTGTATTTAGGCGCGCTGCTGGCCCTTCTGGCGGTGAGCCTGGTATACCGGCTAGCAACGGATCCGGTTTTCGGCGGCAAGAAGTTTTTGACAAAAAAGAGAAGCTTGCTTTCCGGCATGCTGGTGCTGAGCGTGGCCTATGCTACATCCGGTGTCTGCAGCGGTCAATGGGCAGAATACGGCTGGCGGAATTTGCTGTTTGCATTTTTGCAGATGGTGGCAATCGCAGGTCTTTATTATCTGTTCAGCGGCGCTGTTCGCTGGGATTTGGCGCCCAAGGCCTACCTGTTCTGGACAGGTATCTGCGTGGGATATGTGCTGCTGATAGAACTAATCGGCATCTATATTAAGGAAAGCGTTATCGTGGACGGTATTATCCTGCGGGAGCGGATTGCTACCGGTTGGGGTCACTATAACTCCATGGGCGCTCTGTTTGCTATGGTAATTCCGCTGCCCTTCTTCCTGACAGGAAAGGGCAAGTACGCATGGTTTGCTTACCTGTCTGCGTTTCTGTTCTGCCTGGGACTGTTATTTACCTGCTCCCGCGGCTCGATTTTGGTAGGCGTACCTATTTATATGGCAACCTATGTTCTCTCCTTGGTTCACAGCCGCCATGCCCGCTCAATTACATGGATGCATATCTTCCATGGCGTGATTATCGGCGCACCTATATTGGTGATGGTGATTTTTAACGATGAGCTGCAGCGGCTGTTCCAGTCCCTGCCGGCTATAGGTACCGACATCTCGTTCCAGATGCGGCTGGATACCTATGTAGAGGGTTTTAAGCAGTTTGCTAAATTCCCTGTCTTTGGCGGGTCCTTCTTCCCCTTGAAGGAAGATTTGTATAAGTGGGCCTCCGACGGCACTACCTTCGGATATTTGTTCCCGCCCCGCTGGCACAATACCCTGGTGCAGCTGCTGGCAACCGGTGGTGTGGTGTGTCTGACCACCTATATAATCCATAGAGCGCAGACAGTAAAACTGTTTGTCAGGGATTTTACCGGTGAGAAGCTATTTGTGGGCTTGTCTATTGCGGCAATGCTGCTGACAAGTCTTGTGGATTGCCACTTTTTCAATGTAGGTCCGGTGCTGCTGTACTCGGCAATGTTGGCCGTGGTGGAATTCGGCCTGAATAAACCTGCTGATAAAAAATAACAAATCCGGACCGTTACGGTCCGGATTTTCTTATTTCTTCATTTCTGTGTAGGGCAGGACCTCAAAGCCACATTTTTTGTATAGCTTCATGGCCCGTTCGTTCTCTTCTTCCACTTCCAAACGCAGAAGACAATCGGGATATTTATCGGCAATAAAATCCAAAAATACCTTTCCGATGCCTTGTCCCCGGAATGGGTCCCTGATGTACAGGTCTTCAATCCAAATACAGGGTTTGCCGAATTCGGTGGAAAAGCTTTTGGCAACCATTCCGTAGCCCTGAATACCATCTGCACCCTGGATCATATACCCTTCCAGATAGGGATTGCTGTTGACGCAGTTGTCAATATCAGCAATAAAAATCTCCTCCGAGCCGTTGCTGAGAACCGCTGGGGAAGCGTAAAACACACGCATCATTTCCAAAACTGCGTCCTTGTCAGATGCCACCATTGCCCGTATGATGCTGCTCATTTTGTATCATCTCCAAAATGTAATTTACCTGAAGATTATACCCTGTCAACAGCCGAAAATCAACCCAAAGCCGGAAAAGCTGTTCCTGTTCGGTATGTTTGTGATCTTCTAAAAATTTCCGGTTGCATTTTTTGGCGGAACAGACTATAATATACCCGAAAATTGAAAAGTTCCCGTGGCCGGCTAGCGCGTACAGACTAACCGGCTGAACAAGAGAAGGGGGTGCAATTCCCCGCGCTGCCGGCGCTGTAAGTGTCGAGATGGCCTGCCGTTGACGAAAGTCAGTCATTGGAGTTACTCTGAGAAGGCAGACAGGTTATCGTTTGAGACATAAGCCAGAAGACCTACGGGAATGATTTGGTTCTTCTTTGTACACGCGCAATGGACAAAGGGGATTGATATGTCACGCAGAAAAACGGCTGCGGCAGTAAGGATACTGCCGCAGTTTTTTATTTATAGAATACGATGGGCAAAGCCCCATACAGAGAATGGATGTTATTATGAAAGACGCATTTTCCAAATGCCACCCCGGGGTGAATTTCCTGTTCTTTGCCGGCGCGATCGGTATGTCGGTGGTCATCCAACACCCGGGATATCTTTTATCTGGCATATTAACGGGGGCGATTTACTATTTGCTCCTGAACGGCCTTAAGGGGCTGAAGACAATGTTGGGCCTTTTGCCCATATTTATCATACTCACAGTTATCAACCCCCTTCTTAACACCATGGGCGTAACGGTGCTGTTTCGCTTGTTCGGCAGACCGTATACCGGGGAAGCCTTGCTCTATGGTGGCGCAACGGCAAGTATGTTTGTGATCATCTTTTTGTGGTTCGGCTGCTATAACAAGGTACTGACCAGCGATAAATTTACAAGCCTTTTCGGCAATCTGATACCGTCTATTTCTCTGTTGCTGGTGATGGTGTTCCGAATGGTACCTAATTTCATCCGGAAAACACAGCAAATTGCGGGTGTCAGAAAATCCATCGGCAAAGGCGCCGGTGAAACCGCTACCTCCAAAGAAAAACTCAAAAGCGGCCTCAATGTCTTGGATGCCCTGACAAGCTGGGCCTTGGAGGGCAGTATTGTCACCGGTGACTCTATGCGTGCCCGAGGCTATGGCACGGCAAAGCGGTCAAGCTTTATGATCTACCGAATGACCCCGTCCGATTGGCTGTTGTTATCGATTATGCTGATACTGCTTGCACTAACGATCATAGCAGCCTGCTTAGGGCAGATCAGGGCCAACTTTGTTCCCTATGTGGAGCTTGCGCCTGTGTCCTGGGGTCTTGCTGCCTATACCTGCTATCTGTTGATTCCCACTGCATTACACATAAAGGAGGCCGTCCAATGGCACATTTCCAGATCAAAGATTTGAATTTCTCCTATCCTGTTGCCCAAGGCAAACAGGCTTTGGACGGGGTGAATTTGTCCATTGAGAAAGGTGAATATGTGGTTCTGTGCGGCGCTTCCGGCAGTGGTAAGACGACTCTTTTGCGGCAGCTGAAATCCGTTCTTGCCCCTCACGGTAAGAAAACCGGTGAAATCCTGTTTAACGGCGTGCCTATTGAAAAGGTCAGTCCCCGGGATCAGGCTGCCAAGATTGGCTATGTCATGCAGAATCCCGATGACCAGATTGTTACCGATAAGGTGTGGCACGAACTGGCCTTCGGCCTGGAGTCCATAGGCTGCGACCAAAAGACTATGCGCTCCCGAGTGGCGGAGATGGCCTGCTATTTCGGCATTGCCGATTGGTTCCACCGAGATGTGGCGAACCTCTCCGGCGGTCAGAAGCAGCTTTTGAATCTGGCATCTATTATGGCGATGCAGCCGGAGGTGCTGATTCTGGACGAGCCCACCAGCCAGCTGGACCCTCTTGCAGCCTCGGATTTTCTCAATACTGTCCGGAAAATCAATACGGAATTAGGCACAACCGTGATTATTACGGAGCATCGTTTGGAGGATATCTTTCCCTATGCAGACCGGGCCGTGATTATGGAATCCGGTAAAGTCGTTGCTGACGATACTCCCCGGAATATCGGTAAGCTTTTGTATGCCCGGAAGCACGATATGTTTGCTGCTATGCCAACCCCCGTCCGTGTGTTTTATGGTGCAGAAGGGGAGGGGGATTGCCCGCTGACTGTTCGCGAGGGTAGAACATGGCTGAGCGGGAATTTGGAAAATCCCAAGGTAACCACCCTGCCTGAGGAGACTTTGGCGGAGAACCTTGAGAATCCTGCCCTTATCCTGAAAGAACTATGGTTTCGTTATGAAAAGGACAGCCCCGATGTGCTCCGTGGCGTATCTACAGAAGTCTCAACGGGCTCTTTGTACGCAATTGTGGGCGGTAACGGCGCAGGCAAGTCCACGATGCTCAAAGCCGTATGTGGCATTTGCAAGCCCTATCAGGGCAAGGTGAAGGTGTTTGGCAAGCCGATAGAAAGCTATAAGTCCGGGGCGTTGTTCAGCGACTGCCTTGCAATGTTGCCCCAAGACCCCAAAAGCCTGTTTGTGAAGAAGACTGTGAGGGAAGACTTGGCGGAGATGACCCGGGACGAAGCAAAAATTGCGGAAATTGCCACTGTGTGCGAGATTGATAATCTGCTGGATAGTCACCCCTACGACCTGTCCGGCGGTGAGCAGCAGCGCAGCGCCTTGGCAAAGGTGCTGCTGACAAACCCGAAATTGCTGCTTCTGGATGAGCCCACCAAGGGAATTGACAGCTTTTTTAAGGAGAAGCTGGCGGGAATATTATGCAAACTGAAAGAACAGGGGATTACCATTGTAATGGTGTCCCACGATGTGGAGTTTTGCGCCAAATATGCGGATATGGTATCTATGTTCTTCGATGGACAGATTCTGACCACCGACACCCCCCGACGCTTTTTCGGTAACAACAGCTTCTACACCACTGCTGCCAACCGTATGAGCCGCCATGTGTTCTCTATGGCAGTCACAGCGGAAGATGTGGTGTCGCTGTGCAGGCAGAACCGGGAGGCGGCATTATGAAAAAATCCCGTATTGTAACCTTGCTTGTGTTCTTTTTGCTGGTTCCTGTAACCCTGCTTGTTGGCGTAAAATTGCCGGGACGAAGCTTCTACATTACCGGTACGCTGATGATTTTAGAATTGATGCTCCCGTTCTTTATGGCCTTTGAGGGCAGAAAACCCCAGGCAAGAGAATTGGTTATCATCGCAGTGATGTGCGCTATGGCAATTGCCGGCAGAGTGGCGATCCCCTTTCCCCATTTTAAGGCGGTGTTTGCCTTTGTGATGCTCGCGGGCATCGTGTTCGGGCCGGAGGCAGGCTTTATGGTTGGCGCAATCACAGCCGTTGTCAGCAACTTTTTCTACGGCCAAGGCGCCTATACCCCTTGGCAGATGTTTGGCTACGGGGCAGGGGGAATGCTTGCCGGCTTCTGCTTTGCCAAAAACCGTCTGCCGAGAGATGCTGTGACAATGGCTGTCTTTGGCTTCTTTGGGGTGGTTTTGTGGGTAGGTCCATTGCTGGACTGTTCCAGCTTGTTTCTGATGATTACTACCGTCAATACCAATTCTGTCATTGCCGTTTTCACCGCCGGTTTTCCTGCCAATATTGCAAACGGGATTTGCACGGCGTTGGTTTTGCTGCTCTTGGGAAAGCCGCTGCTGGATAAATTGGACCGCATCAAAACCAAATACGGCATGCTGGAGTAAAAACAGAGCTTTTCACTGTTTTTGTCTTGTGTGATTTCCTATTCTGTGGTATGATTATTGTCATACCACAGTTTTTTTGTTTCCCAACCTGACACAGGTATATAATAAACCCAAAGAGGAGGAGTTTCTATGCTGACCTATGAGGAAATAACAAAAAGCGAGGCCATCAAAACCTATATTATCCGGGCGGACGAATCTCTGGGCGCTTTGGGCTTTACAGAGCATAGCTTTGCCCACGTGATGCACGTGGCGGAAACTGCCGGCTATATTTTGTATACCATGGGCTATGACGAGCGGACAGTGGAGCTGGCGAAAATTGCCGGCTACCTCCACGATATCGGCAATCTGGTGAACCGCAAGGACCACTCCCAATCCGGCGCGGTAATGGCTTGGAGCATACTGAACGATATGGGCTGCGAGCCCGGTGAAATGGCCACAATTGTCACCGCTATCGGCAACCACGACGAGGGAACGGGCGTTCCCGTGAACGCAGTGGCTGCCGCTATGATTCTGGCGGACAAGGCTGATGTGCGCCGCAGCCGTGTGCGGAATACAGACCCTGCCACCTTCGATATCCACGACCGGGTGAATTACTCCGTGAAAAAATCCACCTTGAAAATCAATGAGGATAAGACCCTTGTAAAGCTGAAATTGACCGTAGACACCAAATTCGGCTCCGTGATGGACTATTTTGAAATTTTCCTCCAGCGTATGGTGCTGTGCCGCAAGGCAGCGGAAAAGCTGGGCCTGCAATTCAAGTTAATCATTAACGAGCAGCAACTGATCTGATTTGCAGGTCGCTCATTGCAAACGGGATTTGCACGGCGTTGGTTTTGCTGCTCTTGGGAAAGCCGCTGCTGGATAAATTGGACCGGAAGTACGGTATGGTGACAGACGAAGACACACCTTAAGAACTATGCTTGCAAAGAAACACCTGACCTTTGTGGTCAGGTGTTTTATGTTGCGATTGGTTTACTGCTCCCGCATCTGCCGCAAAAAGAGGGCAATTGCGCCAGCTAAGGTGACAAGGGCAAAGCCTGCCACAGGATAGAGATGGGGCAATGCTTCGGCGAAATTTCCCGCAATCACAGCCCGTTCCAGCTCTACAGCATGGACGAAGGGGAGCAGGTTGGCAACTTTCCGAAATCCGCTACCTACCAGGTCCAGATCAAACCAGACACCGGAAAGCCATGCAGACAGATTGGTGAGAAGTGCGCCGCAAATACCGCCCACTTGCTTGACATTGCACACACTGCCGCATAACAATCCCAGAGAAATATAGAAAACAGCCATTGGCAGCAGGGTTATGATAGCAAGCAGAACATTTCCTGACATCGGCAGGCCCAGCGGAAAGGCAACCAAATAACACACAGCGCTTTGGGCCAGGGCGATGGGGACCATAGGTAATAAATATCCCAAAATAAAATCGGAGGGCTTTAACGGCGTGGTGTACAGCCGCTGGAGCAGAGCGCTTTCCCGATCCCTGGCAATCAGAGTGGCGGAAAACAGCGTCATAAAAGTCAGACCAAACACCGAAATGCCCGGGGTAAGGCTTTCGATTACAAACAATTCGGCCGGAATATTCGCCTGAATTGCGCTGAGCAGGAAAAGCAGCACCATCGGAAAACCCAATCCGAACCCCAGATTTAACGGATCCCGCAGGATTTCCTTGGCGCACCGCTTGGCAAAAGCCAGCATTTTCATATGCCCGCCTCCTTTACAATAGAAACAAAGGCATCTTCAAACCTGGCTGCCCCGGTTTTTTCAACCAGCTCCCGGGCTGTACCAACCACCAGCAGTTTGCCGTTTTTCAAAATACCGATGCGGTCGGACAGGGCTTCTGCCTCCTCCATATAGTGGGTTGTCAGAATGATGGTTACCTTGCCTTTTAGACCCCGGATCAGATCCCATAGCTCTCTGCGGGCAATCACATCCAACCCCAAAGTGGGCTCATCCAGAAATAGAATCAATGGCTCGCTGATCAGCGCCATGGCGATGCTGACCCTGCGCTGCCAGCCGCCGGATAGTTTTCCTGCCCGTTTGGGCAGAATGCTCTGCAAATCAAATTGATCGGCAAGCTGGCTGATTTTTGCCCGACCTTCCGCTCTCGTTAAACCGTGAATACCGCACATCAGCTCCAGATTCTCTTTTACAGACAAATTGGGAGCAACGGCCGTGTTCTGGGGGGATACGCCGATGATTCGCTTTACCGCCCAGCTTTCCCGCAGAATACTGTAACCTCCTACGAAAGCATCCCCCGCGGTAGGTCTTGTCAGGCCGGAGAGCATTTTGATAGAGGTGCTTTTGCCCGCGCCGTTGACCCCCAGCAGTGAGAACAGTTCGCCCGGGGCAATTTGCAAATCTAAATGGTCAACAGCGACCAGTTCCTGATACAGCTTTGTTAGGCCCTTTGTTTGAATGGCTGCCATAGTTACCTCCTGTGCATTGGATTTGCTAATGTGATTATAGCGCCTGATTTTTCTCAAATGGCATTTTTGCGCTCATCGGCAGATTTCTGCAGCCAAACGGCAGAAATCCGCCCTAAGCACCGGGTTCTCTGTTTGTGCTGCCGATATCACTACCCTGGAAGGATGCCCCATTTTGACTTCCCCCGAAAGCCTCCCTGTACATAATGGGCCTTTGGTTGCTTTTTTGCCAGTTTCGTGCTATAATACCCCCAATGAAAGTGAGGAAAACTTATGAAGAAAGTGCTTTTCGTATGCCATGGCAATATCTGCCGAAGTCCTATGGCGGAGTTTGTTTTGAAGGATATGGTTGCCAAGGCGGGGCTGTCCGGTGCGTTTCAAATAGCCTCCGTGGCGGTGAGCCGGGAGGAGCTGGGCAATCCGGTCTATCCCCCTGCTAAGCGGGAGCTGGCCGCCCACGGCATTCCCTGCGGTGTCCATTCTGCTCGCCAAATCACCCGGTCGGACTTGGAAACCTACGACTACATTTATTATATGGACAGCGCCAACCGCCGCCGATTGGAGAGCATGTTCCCGGAATACAAGGACTTCCGTCCCTTCTTGAACCGGGATGTGGCCGATCCCTATTACTACGGCAATTTTGCCCAAACCTGGGCGGACATCGAGGAAGGCTGCCGCCGGATTTTGGAGGAACTGCAATGATGGACTTCGCCAAAATGGAACAGGCCCTTGCGGAACTGCCTCTGTACTTTTATGGTTACATCGACCCGAAATCGATCGAATTTTCCGAGCGAATCCGCCATATTTGCGGCGCGGAATGCCCTATGCATAACAAAACCTGGGCTTGCCCCCCGGCGGTGGGCGAGGTGGCCCAATGCCAAAGTAAGTGCCATAGCTACGGTCACTGCCTGATGATTGGCACCATTACCGAGATCAGCAGCATTGCCAATATGGAAGAGGCCCTTGCCACCCGCCCCGCCCACGAGGAAGTGACCAATGCGGTCCGCGATCTGTTCCGGGAGCAGGGGGTAGAGCCGTATATTCTGTCCACCGAGGCCTGTAACATCTGTGACCGATGCGCGTGGCTGGATGGGGCGCCTTGCCGCTACCCGGATCGGATGCACCCCTGCGTGGAAAGCCACGGCATCAATCTAATTCCCACATTGGAGGAAAATGGATTGGAGTTTCAGTACGGTGACAATATTGTCACCTGGTATTCTCTTCTTTTCTTTTAATAGATAAAAAAGCAGGTGTGCTTGGCACACCTGCTTTTTGTTAGCTAATCTGATTTTCGAAGGAGTTCACATCGCCCACTTCATCCACATCGAAATACACATCCAGCATATTCTTTGCGATGGAGGCAAGGGTAGAACCGTGACCGCCCTTTTCCACATATACGGCAATGGCAATCTGGGGATCTTCCAAGGGAGCAAAGCACACGAATGCGCCGTTATCCGATGCGCCCCGGATACCGATTTCCGCAGTACCGGTCTTGGCCGCCACCTTCACGGGATAATCGTGGAAGACAGAGTAAGCAGTACCCCAGAAGCTTTCGTCTTCCTGGGTAACCATATACATGCCCTCGCAGTAGGTGGCGTAGATCTCGTCGGAGATATCCATATGGCTCATCAGTTCCGGCTTGTTCTCTGCCAGCAGCGTCCGGTAGTCAGAGGACACAATCCGGTTCATAAAGGTAGCCTTGTAGCGGTTACCCTTGTTTGCCAGAGCAGAGGTGTAAGCGCACAGCTGAATGGGAGTGAAGCGGTTTTCCGACTGGCCGATGGCAGCCAGCACAGAGTCACCCTGATACCACGCCCGGTCATCGCCCACATGCAGCTCCGCCTTGGTCTGGGCATTGGCCCGATGGCCCACATACTCCGGCAGCTCCACGCCGGTTTTTTCACCCAAGCCTAAACCCTTGGCAGTCTCGTCCATATAGTCGATTTCATATCGATACAGCTGGTAGCCCAGCTCATAGAAGTAGTAGTTACAGGATACCATCAGCGCTTTGGCAGGGTGGACATCCTGATGGGTGCCGCCGTAGTTGGTCCATTGCAGGCAGGAGTATTCGTAATTCTTGATTTTCCGGAATACACCCAAGTCCCGAATAACGGTTTTGGAGTCAACGATGTTCGCCTTCATACCGGCAATCAGGGTGTTCATCTTGTAGGTAGAGCCGGGGGGATAGGTGGCAAGCAGCGCCCGGTTGTACAGGGGCTTCAGGGGGTCTTTGGACAGCTCCTCATAGTTGTCAAAGAAGGTGGACAAATCGTAGCTGGGGTAGCTGCCGCAGGCAAGAATCTGTCCGGTCTTTACATCCATGGCGACAAAAGCACCGCCCTCCACATCATGGCCGTCCTTTTTCTTGCCGTCCTCGGTGGGCTTTTTCAGGTCTTCAATCACCTGAGACATCGTGTCTTCAGCAGCCATCTGAATACCCAAATCGATGGATACTTCCACATTGGAGCCGGCCTTGGGTTCGGACCAATACCGGGAGGAAACCAGCGTACCGTCAGTGGTGACGGTGTCCTCGCGCCAGCCGTCTACGCCGTGGAGGTACTCTTCGTAAGCGGCCTCCAAGCCGTCCTGACCGACTTCGGCGTCCATATCATAGCCGGGAATGTTCTGATAGTATTCCCACTGCTCTGCATCCATCGCGCCCACATAGCCCAAAATATGAGCGGCATACTGGGTGTTGTACTCCCGGACGGTGGAGGCCTCTACCTTCATACCGGGAATGTTCAATTCCACAACAGCGGACAGCTCCGCATCGCTGGCATCGGTGATAAATACATAGGTGGAAAGACTATTGACACATTGCCGCAAAGTCATTTCATACCGCAGACCGATTACCTTTCGTGCCTCGTCATCAGTCCATTCTGCGGGGATATCGTATCGGTCTCTCAGCTTTTCTACCAGCAGAGGCGCAGTGATGTCCGAGTCCAGACCCTCCATAAAATTCAAATAGGTCTGAAAATATCCCTGCCAAATGGGATTTTGTTGCTCCAGCGTGTAGGTAAAGGGTCGCTCCTGAGAAATGGGGAAGTGTTCCTTGTATTCGATACCTGCTTCCTCGCACCGCTTCACCAGCCGCAAAAGATTCTCGTTGGTACCTTTGGCGCTGAGAAGCACATAGTGGTTGATGGTCAAATCGTAGCTGGCCCGGTTGCTGACCAGCAGGTTGCCGTTTTTATCCAGGATATCTCCCCGGGCAGCTTTCACACGGGTGAGGGTGGTAAATGTGGCTTGGTTATCTGTTTTGCCGCCTGTCTCGATAATCTGCAAATCATAGAGCTTCAAAGCAAAGAAACCCAGAATGATTGCAAATACAACCAAAAAGATGACAGCGCGTAATTTACTTATTCTTTCCATGAATGGCCTCCAAAGGCGTTAATTGCCTTAACAATGGGGTAAAAAACCGGTACGGCAAGAAGAGAAAGTATTGCGGTAAGCAGGAAACCGTAGATCCGGGAGAAACGGGTGAGTCCTAAAAACAGACCGAAGGCAAAATTGGCAAGCACATAGGAAACCATTGCGATGGCGGTGCAAAGCATTACCGAGGAGAAGCTCTCCTGCAAATAGGCCTGCCGCAAGATGCAGGCGCCAATGCTGAAGAACACAATGGCTACCATAGAGTATGGCCCCGGCGCCGTACCGGAGAACAGATACAAAAGACCTGCAATCAGAGAGAACAGACTGCCGGTATGGGTGCCTTCTATCAAACAGATTAAGAAGATGGCGCAGGGCACCAATTCGCTGGTAGCCCCCAGCAGCCGCGCACGGCTTAGCAGTACATCCTGCACCACCGACAAAATCACCAGAAACAGACTGTAGAACACCCATTTGAAAAAGGTTTTCTGCTGTTTTTTGGTGAGCACAAGATAGCTCAGCAGGGAAACGCTGGGCTTATCCGGCCTAAATTCCTGTTTCTTAGCCATAGCAATCACCCGGCGTTGTACTCGGTCACAATAAAGACCTGTTCCAGACTACGGACATCGGCTGCCGGCTGTAAAAGGGCATATTTGGCAACGCCGGTATCGTCAAAGCCTGCGTCCACCACATGACCCAAAACCAGATTCCGGGGATAAACCGTAGAGCCGGTGGTAACCACCTGGTCGTGGTTGCGGATGGTGGCGGAGGAGGGGAGATAATTCATTCTAAGCAAACCGTCCAAACCGGAGGCATAACCACCCTGCACCATACCGCTGTGGCCGGAGGCTGCGATGGTGGCGCTGATTTCCAGAGAGGAGTCCAGCACAGACTTCACAACAGAGTAGTTCACACCCACTTCACTAACCAGGCCCACCAGTTCGCCGTAGGCGGTAATGGCGCACATACCCGGCTCAATGCCGATGTTGCTGCCCCGGTTAATGGTAAAGGTGTTGCTCCAGTCAGAGGAGCTGGTGGAGATAATATAGGCGTCTACCAGCTTGTAGTCCTCGTTGGCATCCACCAAATCCAAAGCGGCCCGCAGGCGTTCATTTTCCTGCTTGGTGGCGTAAGCGTCCCGGGCCTCGTCCTCGATGGCGGCCAATTGCTCTTTCAAAGATTGGTTTTCTGCCAAAAGGGCCTCATACCGGAAAATGTAATCGTAAATCTGCTGAGACTTATCGGTCAGCTTGCTTGCGCCGGCCCGGAAGGGCGCCAGTACACCCTGCACCACGGTCTGGGGCAGCTTCATGCCGGTCAGGGAACTGACAACTGCCAGCACCACCGCCAACAGCACAGCTGTTACCAGCACAACCCGTATGCGGTTTGTAAAAAAATGTCTCATAGGCTTTCCTCCATCAATTCCGGCGCTGCGGATTTCAGTATCTGTCCCAGCCGGCACACCGGCAGACCCATTACATTATAATAATCGCCAACCATTTTCTCCGCAAAGAGGGCGGCGCCCCCTTGAATACCATAGCTGCCTGCTTTGTCCATAGGCTCGCCGGTGCGGATATAGGCGCGGATTTCGGCATCGGTCAATTCCCGAAAATGAATATCCGTCACCTCGGTGTGGACAATCGCTGTATCGCCCCGCAAAACGGTCAGACCGGTCATCACCTGATGGTCCTTACCGGACAGCAGCTTCAGCATGCGGTAGGCATCTTCTTCGTCTGCCGGCTTACCCAGCACCTTGCCGTGGCACACCACAATGGTATCGGCAGCCACCACCACATCGTCGCAGGTGCGGGGTGTGGCTTCTGCCTTGAGACGGCTGACGCGGGCGACCTCGTCTATGGGGGACTTGCTTTCGTCCATCGTTTCGTCAATATCTGCTACCCGTACCGTAAAGGGAATGTGGAACAGCTCCATCAGCGCTTTGCGGCGGGGAGATTGAGACGCAAGAATCAGTTGCATAGGGACTCCTTATTCGATACCCCGCAGGTACAGACCGCGGGTACAGGCACCCGGATCAAAGGGGGCATTATTCCGGCAGGCAGACAGAATTCGGTCTACCTCCTTGGGATTTTCTGTGGTAAAGTACAGGCGGGTGGCCCACAGACCCAGCCGGGCCAAATCATCCTGCCGGTCCAGCCAGTAGAGCTTTTTGCCGTTGAGCAGCACACTGCGGCAAGCGTTTCCGTCCTTTATTATGGGGAATTCAGCGCCGGTTTTATCCGTCAGCTTAGCGGGGGCAGTGTTGCAGGTACAAGCGCCTGTTTTGCCCCGAATCAAACAGTTTTCCGTCAACATCAGGGGCAACCGTCCGTAAATCAGCAGTTCGCAGGGAACGGCTTTGCTCACATCCCGAATTTGGGGTAATGTCATTTCAAAGCTCAAACAGGCGGACCGCAATTGCAAATCTCTTGCGGCATTGACCGCGGCAGAGTTGTACAGATTCAGACCAAAGTCACCTCTGACCCGTAATCCGCACTCCCGGACAGGGAGCAACAGACCCAGATTGCCCACAAGGGCCTCCCGGACACCGGCACTTTTTACGCGCAGCAGATCCTGCTGCAGTTTGCTCAGTTCTCCGTCGTGGACAACCCGAGGCAATACGGCGCAGACGGTAAGCCTGTCGGTAAGGCTTTGACAGAATGCGGTATCCTGACACAGAATGTGTAGGGGAACATATAAAACCGCAATGCCTGCTTGCAGCAGCTGAGGGGTAATCTGCTCCCGGGTAGTGACTTGCACAGTAATTGCCGGGGCAATTCCCACACCCTTATAATGGGGAATCTTGGAGGGACGGGAGAGCAAGGGATTCTCCCGACGGGCCCGCTGGGCAGTGAGCAGATTCAGGGCGTCCCGCCGCATGGCGTTAATGGTTGCCGCAGACAGCGTCAGACCCGGTGCGATATCCGAGCGGACACGGGTGCAGTAGTAGGGTGTGCCGCCGGTCTTGCTCAAACGGGAGGCAAGGGCGTCGTGGGTCAGTTCCATAGTCCGGGCCCGTTCGGGGGCAGGACCGGTAAGGGTGCAGCTGCGACCGTCCCCGTCAATGACCTTGAGTGCGGTTTGCCCGGTGTGGACAATCATCTGGAACTCTACGGGAACAATGGGATTTTCCACGGTTTCGTAGGTCTGACGCATCTGCTTGTTCCATTGTTCGTCGGTGGCGGTATCCTTTCGGATGCCGAACATATGAGGTCCGGTCTTTCCGGAGTAATAGTCAGTAAAGCCCTGTCGGTTAAAGGCGGTGGATAGCTGTTCAGCCATAGGACGGGTTACCCGTCCGGTGTCAATGGCCTCCCGGTATACGGCGGTAACGGCAGCTACATACTCAGCCCGCTTCATTCGTCCCTCTAATTTCAGGGAGGCAACACCCATATCCTCCAAATCCTTCACATACTGCACGGTGCAGTTGTCCTTCAGACTGAGGGGATATTTGTTTTCCCAGCGGTTGTAGCCGTAGCTTTGCCGGCAGGGCTGGGCGCAGCGCCCCCGATTGCCGGACCGGCCGCCGATGGCAGCGGACAGATAGCACTGTCCGGAATAGCTCATACACAGCGCCCCGTGACCGAATACTTCGATTTCGATGGGAGAGTTGGCGCAGATATACCGGATTTCGTCCCGGCTCAGTTCCCGGCTGAGAACCACCCGGCTCATACCCATTCCGGCGCAGAACTGGACGCCGGGCAGGCTGTGGACGGTCATTTGGGTGGAGCCGTGGAGGGGTACATTGGGGGCAATTTCCTTGCACAGGTGCACAATACCCAAATCCTGCACAATAAATGCGTCCACACCGGCATTGGCGGCGTGACGAATCAGCGCCGCAGCCTCATCCAACTCCTTATCGGACACCAAAGTGTTCAGGGTCAGATGGACGGCCACACCGCGAATGTGACAGTATTTGACGGCTTCCGTCAGAGCCTGGGGGGTAAAATTCTTGGCGCTTTGCCGGGCATTAAACTGTCCGCAACCAAGATATACTGCATTGGCTCCGTTTTGAACGGCGGCCCGCAGAGCCTCCATGGACCCTGCCGGTGCTAAAAGTTCCAGCATAGTTATCTCTCTCCAAATGGCATACTTTTACCCATTGTACCACATTCCTCGGCTAACTTCTACCCCGTTTACAAGAAATTTAAGAAAAATTCAAACCATTTGGGGGAGGGAGCTGAGCTGAGACATAAAAAACACCGC
Source organism: Faecousia sp. (assembly GCA_045659325.1). Classification (GTDB taxonomy): domain Bacteria; phylum Bacillota; class Clostridia; order Oscillospirales; family Oscillospiraceae; genus Faecousia. The sequence goes on from JAZOWQ010000068.1 coordinate 20,985, forward strand.
CACTGGTGAGATTTTTTGCAAAAATGACAAAAATAAGCATTGAAATTGCATAGTCCTTCGTGTATAATGTCTGTATTGCGGTGCTCGGCACCGTGGTCCAAGAAAGGAGAATGAACATAATGTATACTGCAAACGCAATTCGTAATGTCTGTCTGCTGGGTCACAGCGGCAGCGGTAAGACCGCTCTGGCGGAGAGTCTGCTCTTTATGACCGGCGCCATTGCCCGTATGGGCAAGAATGCTGACGGTAACACAGTTTGTGACTATGATCCGGAGGAAATCCGTCGTAATATTTCTATTTCCACCTCTTTGGTGCCTTTGATTTACAAGAATACGAAGCTGAACCTGCTGGACACCCCCGGTGGGTTTGATTTCTCCGGCGCTGTGATGGAGGCCCTGCGTGCTGCTGACGCTGCCATCATTGTCTGCTCCGCCAAGGACGGCATCACCGTGGGTGTGGAGAAGGCCTGGAAGTACTGCCAGGAGCGGAATATGCCCTGTATGATCTACATCTCCAAGGTAGACGAGGACAACTCCGATTACAATGCCACCTTTAATGCCCTGCGTGAGAAGTACGGCAACCGAATCGCTCCTGTGGTCGTTCCTATTTGGGATGAAAACCGCAAGGTTACCGGCATCATCGATGTGCTGAACAAGCGCGCCTACGAGATGCAGAATCTGAAGCGTGTGGAAATCGAGATTCCCGAGGGCAAGGCAGAGGTTGTTACCGAGTTTAACGATGCTTTGAAGGAAGCTGTTGCCGAAACCAGTGACGAGTTTATGGATAAGTTCTTCGGCGGCGAAGACTTTACATATGCCGAAATGATTAAGGGTATGCACCAGGGCGTTTTGGAGCGTACTTTGTTCCCCGTTCTGTGTGGCTCCGGTGTGAACTGCCTGGGCAGCCTGATGCTGATGGACCAGATCATCGACCTGTTCCCCAACCCCATCGAGGGTAACTATCATAAGGCAACCTTGGCTGACGGCACTACCGAGGAATTCGTTGTTTCTCCCGGCGGCGTGCCCTCCGCTTTTGTATTTAAGACCGTGTCCGACCAGTACGGTAAGTACTCCTATGTGAAGGTTCTCTCCGGTGAGATTACCTCCGATACCACTTTGGTGAATGCCCGTACCGGCGAAAACGAGAAGCTGGGCCGTTTGTACTCCATGTGCGGCAAGAAGGCTACCGAAGTGAAGCAGCTGACCTGCGGCGACATCGGCGCCATCGGTAAGATGGATAAGGTCAAGACCGGCGACACTCTGTGTGACCCCCGTAAGGTGGTTAGCCTGAAACAGATTCCTTACGCACAGCCCTGCTACTCTCAGGCCATCGCTCCCAAGGCAAAGGGCCAGGAGGAAAAGGTTGCCGCAGGTCTGGCAAGACTGAACGAGGAAGATCCCTCCTTCACTGTGGTTAACAATGCAGAAACCCGTCAGATGGTGCTGTCCGGCGCCGGTGACCAGCAGCTGGATGTGCTGGTAGCCAAGCTGAAGAGCCGCTTCGGTGTGGATGCTGAGCTGAGCCCTGCAAAGGTTGCTTTCCGTGA
>JAZOWQ010000069.1:0-5753 GCA_045659325.1 Faecousia sp.
GCGCTCCTGAGCAGATGGGACATGGTCATACCCAGGGTAGAGGGGATGCCACCGACCACAACCACCCAGAACAGATAGCCGGAGGCGTAACCGACGGTGTTGTCCGAGGCGCCTAACAGACGGGCAAGGGGGTCTGTAAAGAAGAAGCATACAATAGAGTATATACCGGCAATCACCAAAGATCCGTAGATACTGAACGCACCTACCCGACGGGCATCTTCATCCCGTTTTTCGCCCAGCAGCCGGGACAGTAAGCTGCCGCCGCCCACACCGAACAGATTGGAAAGGGCAGTAAGCATAAAGAACAAAGCACTTACCACACTGGCAGCAGCAACCTTGTAAGGGTCGTTGCTCATACCAATAAAGAAGGTGTCCGCCAAATTGTAGATCATGGTAATCAGCTGGCTGATGATGGTAGGGATGGCCATAGTCAAAAGCGCCTTGCCTATGGGCATAGTCTCAAAAAGCTCCCGTTTATCATTCTTCATAGCATTGCCTCCTTTCCTTGGGAGAAATCATTCCAAATAAAAATTATACCACCGTAAATCCCAAAAATCAACAGATTGCGATGATACAAAAATGAAGAAATCCCCTGAATCGTAGTTCCATTAAGATGGGTTCGAATCCTGCCTATTAAAAGATTTAACCGCAGGTCGCCACGAAGGCAACCTACGGTTAAATGGTCCGGATGACAGGATTCGAACCTGCGGCATCTTGCTCCCAAAGCAAGCGCTCTACCAAACTGAGCCACATCCGGTTATATGAAAATATACGAAATATCCGCAAAGCAAGCGCTCTTCCTGTTGTGGTACCCGATATCTTCATTGGCTTTCAAAAGCCTTCGTCAGCTATCGACCACAGCCACTCGCTCAGGTCGCTTACTCCGCCAGCGGCGGCGCTCCCATCGCTCCCCAAACTGAGCCACATCCGGATACTTCCTCAGTATTATATATGAAACCCTGCAAAAAAGCAACCTAAAAATGTCCTTGATTTCCAACAAATATCGTATTTGTTGTTGGTAGCAGAGTTTGCAGTTGTTATTGACTATTCTTAGAAAAATGTTATAATTTTAGTATTATACATAGGATTTTATCAAACTCGCAAAGGGAGAAGTATTATGCGCGGAATTCCGTCTTTGATAACTGATATTCGCAAAAAAGTATTTACCGAAGTGGCTAAGATGGCATACTCCGGCAAAGGATATGAGGGCGTGGACGAGCTGCCCTACATCATTGTGCCAGGTGATCAGCCGTTGCACCGGGATTCCATATTTCTGGAGCGGGCGATCGCCAGTGAACGTGTCCGTTTGGCAATGGGCTTGAATATTCGTCCAATCCAGACCCGACATCTAATGACCGAAGGCATGGATGAGGCCGCCGTTGCAGAGCAATATTACAAGCCCCCCCTGATCAACATTATTCCATATGCCTGTCATGCTTGTCCCACAAACCAGTATAAGGTCAGCAACTATTGCCAGAACTGCCTTGCGGCCTCCTGTCAGAAGGTGTGCCCTAAGGATGCGATTTCTTTCCGTAATAATCGCTCCTATATTGACCTTGAAAAGTGCATCCGTTGCGGCAAATGCGCCACTGCCTGTCCTTACAATGCGATTGTTCATCTGGAGCGGCCTTGTCAGGCCGCCTGCGGTATGGATGCCATCGCCTCTGATGAACAGGGGCGGGCGGTTATCGATCAGGAAAAATGCGTGGCATGCGGACAGTGCCTTGTAAGCTGTCCCTTCGGCGCTATCGTGGACAAGGGTCAGATATTCCAGGTGATTCAGTCCATTTTGAAGGGGGATAAGGTGATTGCCGTGGTTGCTCCCGCCTTTATCGGTCAGTTCGGCAAGCACTCCACCCCGGGTAAGTATATTGCGGCAATGAAGCAGCTGGGTTTTGCCAGAATCGTGGAGGTTGCCGTGGGTGCAGACATCTGCACGATTGAGGAGGCACGGGACTTTATGGAAAGAGTCCCCGGTGAACAGAAATATATGGCCACCTCCTGCTGTCCTGCTTGGCATTCAATGATCAATAAGCTTTTCCCCGGTGAAACGAAGAATATCTCTATGACTCTGACGCCGATGGTATTTACCGCCCGGTTGATGAAACAGAAATATCCCGGCTGTAAGGTGGTTTTTGTGGGCCCCTGCGCCGCCAAAAAGCTGGAAGCAATTCGGGTGGATATCCGCTCCGATGTGGATTTTGTGCTGACCTTTGAAGAATTGCAGGGAATGTTTGAAGCAAAGGAAATTAATTTTGAGACCATTGAACCTATGCACGACCTGAACGAGGGCTCCGCTGCCGGCCGTGGCTTTGCGGTAGCCGGTGGCGTAGCCAAGGCGGTGGAAAATATGGTCCACGAAATTGACCCTGACCGGGAAATCAAAACTGCCCGGGCAGAGGGTCTGCGGGATTGCCGAAAGTTGATGGCGATGGCAAAGGCTGGCAAGTACGATGGGTATCTACTGGAGGGTATGGCTTGCCCCGGCGGCTGTGTAGCTGGCGCGGGAACGTTGCTTCCCGTCAATCTGGCAGCCAAGGTGGTTGGAAATTACCAGTCCGAAACGGACCGCACCAGCCCCACAGACAGTGCCTACCGTGACATCGGCAGAGTTTTGGACTAAGAAAAATGAAACACCCCCGTGGTTAAATGAACTGCACCCCATTTGTTAGACAAGTATGATATAATACTTGCACTAAGAAATGGGGTCACTTCATGCACCCGGGGATTTTTATAACCTATTTGAGCCAAGTAGAGAACGTTTCTCTAATTTGCACTTTTAACTGTTGCCTGTGGTCAGTAGGTAAAAAAGCCGCGTCCGCAGCGTTGCAGGCAAGCTGTATTAACAGCTCTTCGGAAAGACCAAAAGTCTTTTGCAGTAGCCGATATTCATTACGCAGGTCTGTGCCTGAAACAGTCATATTGTCCGTATTGACTGTCACGGCAAGTCCCTGCTCTGCAAACGTCCGTAACGGATGACTTTCCGCGTTTTTTACAGCCTTGGTTTGTAAATTGCTGGTAAAGCAGGTCTCCAGGGGGATTTTCTTTTCTGCAAGTGTTGTCACCAAAGAGATATCCTCCATAGAACGCACACCGTGACCGATCCGCTTCGCCCCCAGTTCCAGCGCCTGCCATACACTCTCCGGACCGGCGGCTTCGCCTGCGTGAATGATAAAGGGTACATCCCATTTTTTTGCAAGTACAAAAATATCCCCAAAGTTCTCAGTAGGGAAAGCAGCCTCCGCACCGGCCAAATCCACCGCGCAAACACCTTTACCCAGATATTCCTTTGCCACACGGACAGTTTCCATATTGGCTTCCCGGTTGTCACCCATACGCATACAGCACAAAATCAATTGGGCAGGGATTCCAAATTCTGTAATACCTTGCTCAAGACCCCTTATAGCAGCGGCAACCACCTGTTGTTGGGTAAGACCCTGCTGCATATGCAGCTGTGGGGCAAACCGTATTTCGCTGTATACAAGACCGTCTTTTGCTAACCGCTTCAACAAACGATATACGGCAAGGGCAATGGTATCCTCCCTCTGCAAAACCTGCAGCGGCAGGGCGAATTTCTCCAGATACTCCGCCAGACTCTCACAATCTATCTCTGCCTGCAAAAGGGGTCGCAGAGATTCTGCATCACGGCAGGGCAGGGAAATACCGGCTACCTCCGCCAAATCCAAAATATCCTCCGGTGTCAGAGATCCGTCCAAATGTAAATGTAAATCAATCATAGATTTCACATCCCTTTCTGTGGTTAGTATAGCCTACCAAAACAGAAAATGCAAGTTGCAAACGTTGGACGAATACAGTATACTGTAAGCAGAAATCAACAGGGAGGTAGTAACAATGAAACAACTCCATTACGGAATTTTAAGCACATCTTCCATTGCCCCCCGATTTATTGCGGCGGTCCGCACCTCCGGTACTGGCGAAGTGGACGCAGTGTCCTCCCGCACCTTGGAGAAAGCCAAGGAAAAAGCAGCCCAGTGGGATATTCCAAAGGCCTACGGCTCTCACCGTGAACTGCTGGAGGACGAGAGTATTAACATCGTTTACATTTCCGCAGTCAATGCTCAGCATTATCCCCTTGCCAAAATGGCGCTTCAGTATGGTAAGCATGTGGTCTGCGAAAAACCCTGTACCACTTCCTCCAAGCATACCCGGGAACTGTTCGCCTTGGCAAAAGAGAAAAACCTCTTTTTTATGGAGGCAGAGAAAATGCTGTTCCTGCCGGCTATTCTGGAGGTAAAAAAGCGCATCGAGAATGGTGAATTGGGCGATATCCATATGGTAGAGCTGAGCCATAGCTTTGCCGCGACTTATAACACTTGGCTTTTCGATAAGTCTGTGGGCGGCGGCACACTGCTCTCCAGCGGCATTTACGCAGTGCAGCTGCTTCTGTGGCTCTTTGGCCCGATCAAGAAAATCCAAGGCTTCAAATCTGCTTTGGATACCGGCGCAGAATGGCAGTATGTGCTGGCAGGGGAGATGGCAGACGATGTCCTGTTCAATATCAAAAACAGCACCAAAGCTATGCTGGACAACACCGCCCGCATCTATGGCACGAAGGGCTATGTGGAAATCCCCGAATACTGGAAGGCCCGGAAAGCGATTTTCTGTATCAAAGACCAAGAGCCGGAGGAGATCAACTTCCCCTGTGAATATGAGCTGATTTACGAGGCAAGACATATTTACAAATGTATGCAGGAGGAGAAGCTCACCAGCCCTGTTGTGACAGAGGACCTGTCTGTTGCCGGTATTACCGCATTGGAGGCGGTGGAGGCAAGCTGGGCGTAATTTTGCCGTTGACAGAGATTGGAAACCAAGCTAAAATAAATACAGAAATAAATGCAGGAGGAAATACCTATGCGTCAAGTAAAAGTCGAAACCCTTACCCACGAAGCCTTTGCCCCCTTCGGTCAGTTCTACAATATGGAAAAGCCTGAGGGCCACGCCCTTTGCGGCGAGCTCCATGCCTTCTTCCCCGACAGAATCAATGCCGACAGCACCCATCGGGTAGGCTATTCTCCCATTCTGGTGAAGAAGCCCGCAAAGATGGTCATCACCCAGCAGGAGTACCACACCACCACTTGGGAAATGATTCTGCCTATGAACGATGATATGATTCTCCATGTGGCCCCCGCCTCTGCCGGTACCCCCGTCACCGAACAGGCAAAGGTATTCCTGGTTCCCAAGCATACCTTGGTGAAGATGAACGCCGCTATTTGGCATCTGGCCCCTCTGCCTGCCAATGTAGACCAGCTGGCCGCTATGATCATTCTGCCCGAGTGTACTTATGCCAACGACTGCACCGTGGTGGATCTTTCTGAAGATCAGCAGTTTGAGATCGTACTATGACAGAACTGGAGAAGTGCCAAAAGGGTCTGTGGTATGATACCGGTTTTCCCGGCAGAGAAGAAGCCCATATCGTCTGCGCAGACCTTTGCTATGAATATAACCATACCCGCCCCAGTGATATGCAGCGGCGGGAGGAATTGATCCGCAAAATTTTCGGAAAAGTGGGTAAGAATCCCTATGTAGAGCCCAATATTTTCTGCGGTTTCGGCTGGAACATTGAGGTTGGTGACAATTTCTTTGCCAACAATAACTGCGTTTTTGTCGATCCGGGTAAGATCACCTTTGGCGACTATGTATTCATTGCACCCCAGTGCGGCTTCTACACCGCCGGTCATCCGCTGGATACTCAGCAAAGAGATGCCGGTCTGGAGATCGCCAAGCCCATCCGT
>JAZOWQ010000070.1:0-2898 GCA_045659325.1 Faecousia sp.
GGCTTCAAAGAACTGGAAGAATTCCTATGCTTACTTTCCTTGGAAGATAACAACGCCGTCTTTAACCTCTGCTGCCGCCTTTGCAGTGCCTACGAACACAAAGCCTTTATTGATGGTCTCCAATACGGAGCACATTTGATAAAAGACCTAGTATGACTAGCCTCCCCGTGCTTCAAAAGTATGGGGAGGTCTTTTTGCTATTTGACAATCATTTTACAAACCTTGTCTTTTGAATTTTACATTTACTGGATATGATAAAGCCATAAGATCCACAAAATAAATCCAAAAAAGAAAAGGAGTTTTTTATTATGAAAAAGTTAATTTGTATGATTCTGACCCTGGTTATGGCGCTGTCCTTGGTAGCTTGCGGTGGCAAGGAAACCGCATCCGTATCCACTGATGGCTCCACCTCTATGCAGAAGGTGATCAACGCGCTGGGCGAAGCCTTCATGGAAGACACCGGTGCAAACTTCACCTACAATGCCACCGGCTCCGGCACCGGCATCAAGGCCGTGAAGGACGGCACCTGCGACATTGGCCTCAGTTCCCGTTACCTGAAGGACAGCGAGAAGGCGGAAGGCCTGAAGGAAACCATTCTGGCAATCGACGGCATTGCCATCATCGTACACACCGATAACACTGTTGCAGACCTGACTGTGGAGCAGATCGCAGCCATCTTCAAGGGTAAGATCACCAACTGGAGTGAAGTTGGTAGCAAGGATGGTGAGATCGTCTGCATTGGCCGTGAGGAATCCTCTGGCACTCGTGACGGCTTCGAGTCCATCACCGATACGGAAGATGCCTGCGTTTACCGCCAGGAACTGACCTCCAACGGTGCTGTTCTGACTGCTGTGGCAGAGAACCCCAATGCTATCGGCTATGTATCCCTGTCCTCTGTCAAGGATACAGTGAAGGCAATTAGCGTCGGCGGTGTTGCTCCCAGTGAGGCAACCATCAAGGACGGCAGCTACGCTGTGCAGCGCCCCTTTGTGCTGGTCACCAAGGAAAGTGTGGCTTTGAGCGAGACCGCACAGGAGTTCTTCGACTTTGCAACCTCTCCCGCTGCCAATGAGATCATCACCGCAGCCGGTGTTGTGCCTGTCAACTAAACAAGTAATGCGGCGGTGTAAATCGCCGCTTACTGCGTATCTTTAGGTGAATCTATGAAAAGCGACAAAGTATTTGAGCGTGTTGTACACGGTATTTTCCTGATTTTAGGTCTTTTAACCGTTGCCTGTGTGCTACTGATCACCGTGTATCTGGTGATCTCCGGTATCCCCGCCATTATGGAGATCGGATTGTGGGATTTTCTCTTCGGCAAGGTCTGGGATCCGGCCGCTTCCAATCCGCAGTTTGGCATCCTGCCCTTCATCCTTTCCAGCATTTACGGCACAGCAGGTAGCCTGGTGATCGGTGTTCCCATTGGATTCTTCACGGCGGTGTATCTGTCCAAGAAAGCATCTCCGAAAGTAAAGGAATGGATGGGAGCTGCGGTGAGCTTGCTGGCTGGTATCCCTTCTGTCGTTTATGGCTTGGTTGGCATGATGGTACTGGTACCCGGCATCCGGGAGATTTTCAATTTACCCGACGGCGCCAGCTTGCTGGCAGCTATGATCGTACTGGCAATTATGATCCTGCCCTCTATCATTAAAGTTTCCATCACCGCCTTGGATGCAGTTCCCAAGGAATATGAGGACGCCTCCCTGGCGCTGGGTGCAACACCGGAAGAGACATGGTTCCGTGTATCTGTCCCCGCAGCGAAGAGCGGCATTGCTACTGCTGTGGTGCTGGGTGTAGGACGCGCCATCGGCGAAGCCATGGCGGTGATGATGGTATCCGGCAATGTGGCAAACATGCCGAAGCTGTTTGAAAGTGTCCGTTTTCTGACCACAGCCGTTTCCAGCGGCATGGGTTATGCGGATGGCCTTTACCGGGAGGCGCTGTTCTCCATCGCATTGGTGCTGTTCCTGTTTATTATGCTAATCAATGCGACCCTTAACTTCTTCCTGAAGGGAGAAAAGAAATGAGAACTGTTAGAAAGAGAAATTTGTTCCGCTGGACTTTACGGGGCAAGCCTTATTTTCTGCTGGCAACAGGGAGTCTGGCAATCCTGCTTACAATCATTGGAGTTATACTATGAAGAAAAGAAATGTATATGTCTGGGGAATGCGCATCCTTATGTGGCTGGCAGCCGGGATCACCGCTGCACTGACTCTGTTCCTGCTCGGTTATGTGCTGATCAAGGGACTACCCAATATCACTTGGGAACTGCTGTCCACCAAACCCAGTTATCTGCGGGGAACAGTTGGTATCCTGCCAGATATTCTCAACACCCTCTACATTATTCTCACCACGCTGCTGTTTGTGTTGCCGCTGGGTGTGGGCGCTGCGATTTATCTGACGGAATATGCCACCAACAAACGACTGGTTACCATGATCGAATACGCAGCGGAAACCCTGTCCGGTATTCCCTCCATCATTTACGGTCTGTTCGGCAGCCTATTCTTCTGCCAGTTCATGGACTTGGACAAGAGCCTGCTGGCAGGCGCAATGACCTTGGTGATTATGAATCTGCCCACCATCATGCGTACCACCCAGGAGAGCCTGAAAACCGTTCCCCAATCATATCGGGAAGGTGCATTCGGTCTGGGGGCAGGCAAGTGGAGAGTGATCCGCACTGTGGTTCTCCCTAACTGCGTCGAAGGCGTAATCACCGGGTGCATTCTGTCTGTTGGCAGAATCGTAGGCGAGTCTGCAGCATTGCTGTTCACTGCTGGCTTTGCGCATGCGTTGGGCGGTTTCTTCGAATCTCTTAGCTCTTCCGGCGCAACGCTGACGGTGGCACTCTATGTCTATGCCACCGAAGATGGCAACTTTGAGGTCGCATTCGCAATTGCT
>JAZOWQ010000071.1:0-5376 GCA_045659325.1 Faecousia sp.
AAAAGGCACCATAACAAACTGCCCGGAAGCCCTTCAAGGGTTTCCGGGCAGGTGTAAGCCATTTGCGATTATTCTCTTAAAAATGTTGCCATTTTGTTGCCACAAGCAGTTTCAGAATTCAAAAAACCCTTGATATTACAGGCTTTTTTCGACCTCTGAAATTATTCCCACTCGCCGGATTAAATCCATTTCTAAACTTTTCTGTTTAGAGAATATAATACGTGGTGGTTTTATTTGATACCCATTATACTTATCCTATAGACTCTACGGGTTTTTGCTATCAAAAGTCTATCAAGCCAAAATATCGCGGGTCATCCTTGAGCCTTTGATACAACTGGCTTGGATGTATTATAGCATAGTTCTAAGCGTTTTGCTAGATGGTTTTAGCTATTTATAAGCAATTGTTTTAAATCCAATATCTTTTGCTGGATTATCTCAATTACATGCAGGAACACTTCATCCGAACTACCTGTAGGATCGTCTAATCCCCAATCCTCCCGGTGGGAACAGGGCAGGAACGGACACTGGACATTACATCCCATCGTGATGACCACATCCACCTTCGGAATATCGGACAAGAGCTTGCTATACTGCGTAGCTTCCATATCGATGCCGTGGACTTGCTTCATCAGCCGGACAGCATCCTGGTTGATCTGTGGCTTGGTTTCCGTACCAGCAGAGTAACTTTCAAACACATCGGATGCCAGCTTCTTTCCTAATGCCTCCGCAATCTGACTGCGGCAGGAATTGTGGACACAAATAAATGCTACCTTTTTCATTTCAGCAGTTTTTCCACCTCTGCTGCCTTCAGCACCTTACCGAAAGCGACCACCTTGTCATTGACCACGATGGCAGGCATGGACATGACACCGTATTCCATGACCTTTTCCATATCGGTGATGTACTCCACCTCAATGCCTAGACCCAGGTTTGCTACAGCCTCCTTGGCGTACTCGAACTGTTGATGGCAAGCCTTGCAACCTGCACCCAAAACCTTGATGCAGCAGATGCCCTCTACGGGTTTTCCGCAACAGGTAGCAGAATCTTCGGCCTTAGAACCACAGCAACAAGTAGGTTCTTCCTTCTTGGGTGCTGCGCCGCAGCAGCAAGGTTTTTCTTCCTTCTTCTTGAACAAATTGAACAGTGCCATAATAATTTCCTCCGTTAAATAATAAATCCTTGAATTGCATTAAAGAAATAACCGACGATAATAATACCAACTGTACAGATGGCGACGAAGATACCCAGCAGCTTCGGCTTGATGGCCTTGCGGAGCATGATCATAGAGGGGACGGATAGTGTGGTAACACCCATCATAAAGCTGAGCACCACACCTAGTTGCGCGCCTTTGGCAAGCAGCGCTTCCGCAATGGGGATCGTGCCGAAAATGTCTGCGTACATAGGAACACCGGCGACAGTTGCTAGTATAACGCCGAAGGGATTGTTGCTACCCAAAAGTTTTACAATAAATTCTTCGGGAATCCAGTTGTGAATGAAGGCGCCGATGCCCACACCGACCAGGACATAGGGGAATACCTTCTTCGCGGTTTCCACTACCTGCTCCCATGCATACTTCATTCTGTCCTTAAAATGCAGTTCCTCCTGAGGCATATCCATTGCTTTTCCTTTGCGGATAAACTCCTCGACTTCATTTTCAAGGTGCAGCTTTTCAATCATAGTGCCGCCGATCACGGCAATAACCAAGCCGAGAACCACATAGGCAACGGCAACCTTCCAGCCGAAAATGCTCATCAGCAGTACCAAGCTTCCCAAATCTACCATAGGAGAGGAAATCAGGAAGGAAAAGGTAACACCCAACGGCAGACCGGCGCTGGTAAATCCAATAAACAATGGAATGGACGAGCAGGAACAGAAAGGTGTCACTGTTCCCAGCAACGCAGCAACGCAGTTTGCACCGATTCCTTTGAATCTTCCAAGGATTTTCTTTGTTCGCTCCGGTGGAAAGTAGCTTTGGATATAGGAAATCACGAAAATCAGGATTCCCAACAGTACCATGATTTTGATGGTGTCATAGAAGAAAAACTGAACGCTGCCACCGATGCGGCTTGTAGGATCAAGGCCAACGGCCTCCACGATGATACCAATCAGACGATTCAGCCAGTGCATACCCAAGACCTCTGACTGAAAAAAGTCCCAGGCAGTTTTCAATGTTTCCATAAAAAACTCCTTTCATATTCATATATTCAAAAATATCGATGTTTAGTTTTTAAGAGAAGCCACCTTTTCAGATGGCTCATTTCTCTTTATCTGAGCAACAAGTTTTTGTTGCTTCGCATTGAACGCCCAATGTGAGTTGCTGCTTCAAGAGTTGCATGGCTCTCTCAGCGCCATCTGGATCAATGGAGTAATGCACCCATTTACCCTCTTTGCGGCCTTGAACAACGCCGGAGTCACAAAGAATCTTCATGTGGTGAGAAAGCGTGGACTGTGTAATGTGCAGATCATCCAATAACACGCAAGCGCATTTTTCTCCGCTACGCAGCAGTTCTAGAATACGCAGACGGTTCTCATCACAAAATGCTTTGAATACTCTTGCGTTGTCAACATATTCAGATGCCATTGGGTTCACCTCACATTCAAATTCTTCAATCTATCCATATTATATTCGTCAAATCGAAAAATGTCAATGTGTTTTACAAAAAACAAGTGGCTACTACCCATATTTCAGAGTAGTAGCCGTTGCTGCTTAATTTCTATATTGGGGACAAATCACAGTTTTTTACGTATCCGGCTGGATATTCCGCCCGGTATTTCAACCGTAAGATCACATAGGATCTGTTCGACAAATCTAGCTAATGTTTGTCTAAGAGTATTATAAAATAGAATTGTTACGATTTCTACCATTTTTTCAAAATACTTGCTGGTTCGGCAACAAGCAAAATACCGCCCGCAGGATTATTCCTGCGAGCGGCAATTATCAAACAGATCCCTTCATGCCTTTTTCTTTGGCATTCTTACTGTAGGTTTTCCGGCGCTCTGCGCTATACGGTGCGGTCAGCCGGAAACTCAACCGGCCTTTTTCGATTTCAAAGGTAAGACCTCCTTGCTCATCGTCATCGGTCTGGCGGCAATGATCAGGGTACATGACAGCGAACTTGCTAAGCCGCTTTTTTAGATCTGTATTATGGGTCTGCACCTCAATCAGATTGCTGTATTCATCAAAGTATATGGCAGTTGTTTTCTGCCGTTTGTTAAGTCCTGTTTTCATGAAATACCTCCTAAAATGTGGAATTTTTCCCGGCTCTTGAGCCGGGAAAGTGGGTGAATTTTCCGATGGAAAGCGCCCAAACGATATAGGCATCGTTTGAAACACTCCCATCGGATTTTTAGCATTTTTCCCGGCTCTTGATGTTATCGCTCGTAATCCTTGTTTTTGGATCGCTTTTGAGGCAGCGGCTTGTCTGCGGGGATGGGATCATACATGATGTCCTTTTCCTGCTTCTTGAATTTTACAAGGATACCATCGATGAATTCCTTGACCGCTTTCGGCGCAGCCTTCAACGCATCCAGGTACGGCTGGCATTTTTCTTTCAGTTCGGCCAATGCCGATTTGAGCCGGGATACTTCAGATTCCAGCGACCATATCCGGCTGGATAGCCGTCTGTTTTCGTCCTTGAGCTTTTTTGCTTCGGCAACAGCGGAATAACTTTGCTTCGCCAGGGTGGTCAGCTTTTCGTAGTCCTCTGCGGATACGGTGTATTTGCCCATGATGGTCTTTTTGCCGGAGCTATCAATCTCACCAAAGGTCATAAATGCTTTGTGATTGTCGGTGTAAGCAACCTGTTCTCCGGCGATTTTCTCTTGCAGATCGGACAGGCGCTTTTCATCTTTCTTGACCTTGTATTCAAGGGAAGATAGATGTTCGGCTGTGCTGCCGCGTTCTCCGCGGCTAAAGCCATTGAATCCGGCGCCGGACATATGCTCAAAGAATTTGTCTTGAAGAACGCTGTAGGAAGCGTGGTAGACTTGCTTTCCTTTGTTGTTGAGGATGGGGTTGCCTTCTTCGTCCACGGCTTTTTCAGACTTCCATTTCTTTGAATGGCTGACTTGGTGGATGACCTCTTTGACCTTGCCGACAAGTTCGGGATCTTTGCAGCGCTTCGTCCAGCGCACTTCCTTATCCACCACCGGCAATGCCATGATATGCAGGTGGTAGTGATAGATCGGTCTGCCGTACTTTTCGGTCATGGCAATGTTCAGCTCGTCTGCGTGCATGACAGCGGAGAGAATATTGTCTTTGCCATAAAGCTTTTCGGCAAAATGGAATGCCTCTTCATAGAATCGACGGGCGTATTCGTAACCGCCGTGCTGTTCGAAATAATCGGTATTTACATCCATGATCATTACATTAAAGACGGTGGCGTCGGGTTTCAGACCTTTTAGGGATACTGTTCCTGCGGCGATCATTTGGTCAAGGGTTTCGTTATAGCTTAACTCACCGCAGCCTTTGAAACTCACATTCATCGGGGTACGGGAGAGGTCGACGTTCATATTTTCATAGCTTTCGTTTTTACGTTCAATGTGTCGCTCGAACTTACCAACGGATGCTCTGGTACGGGTTTCGACTCGGGCAACACAGAAATTTTGTTTCGCCATCTGTCACTTCCTTTCTTTTTGGCGGACGGTTAGGGAGCCACGGTTACACACCTTTTTCAAAGTGTGTAACCCACTATGACACTTTCAGCACTTCGGCTGCAAAGATGTCGTGGGCTCTACCGAGGGGGATGCGGCTTCTGCGGAAGCCTATGCCACCTTCTTCGGATTGTGGTGCGTATGCCACATCCTCAAAAGGCGGCGTGGCCATCAGCTTTCCGCAATCGTATTTGCTACAAGCTGCCGCCCACAGGCTGAGAGAATCACAGAATCCTCTCAGCCAACCATCTTCAAATCTGCGGATTTTACGATGGGGACGGGAGCTGCGGTTGGGGTGGTGTGACGGTTGTGACGATTGTGACGGTATTTTTGATACCGACCCCGGTGTCATTTTAATCGTCACAACCGTCACCAATCGTCACAAGGCCTTTCGCACTAGGCTGATGGAGCTGCCGTTGCGGGTGCGCTTCATGGTATATTCAATGCCATATTCGCTGCGCAGCTCACCGGCCTTGACATTGAGCCTGCGGGTGAGAATGTTGGGTTGCAGATCCTCGCTGAGAAGAGCGACAAGCTCCGTAGCGCTGCCGTTCCACACTGGATTCTCAACGGTGATCACGGCGGCGATCTTGTCCAGCAGAGGGTCGGGCAGCTGTTTCCAAAGCTCTGTTTCCGTATGATCGAGCAGCCATATCAGCTTCTCTTCATCCCTTGTCAGATGAAGCTTTTGATCCGGCTGATCTCTGCCAACGATTTCAAGGG
>JAZOWQ010000072.1:0-7548 GCA_045659325.1 Faecousia sp.
CATTCGGTGAGAACACCGTTTTCCTCCTTGGCATTTACCAAGGTCACATAGCCGTCGTCAGCTTCCACTTCCTCATCCATCAGTTCGAAGATCCGCTCTGCGCCGGCCAAAGCCATAACAATAGCGTTGATCTGGTTGGAAACCTGACCGATGGGCATATTGAACTTCCGGCTCAGCAGCAGGAATGCGGCCAAACCGCCCAAGGTCAAGAGATTACCGTTGGAGGAGATGGCCAGATAGCCACCGACAATGGCCAAAACGGTGTACTGGAGGTAGCCCAGGTTGTTGTTCACAGGACCCATCATATTGGTAAATGCGCCGGCCTTAAAGGCGTTCTTCCGCAGATCCTCGTTGATGGTGTTAAACTCTTCTTTACAGGTTTCCTCCCGGCAGAACACCTTGACCACTCTCTGACCGGAGATCATTTCTTCCACATAGCCGTTGACCTTACCCAAGGCCTTTTGCTGACCGATGAAGAACTTGGCGGAATTCATGGCCACGACCTTGGTGATATACACGATGCCGAAGGCGGTGACCACCACCACAACGGCCAAGATGGGGGAGGCCTTGATCATCAACGCAAACACCGTCACGATGGTGGCAACGGAGGAGATGCAGTTGGGCAGGGCCTGGGTGATCATCTGCCGGAGGGTGTCGATGTCCGCGGTGTAGCGGCTCATTACATCGCCGGCCGGGTGGGTGTCGAAATAGCGAATGGGGAGCTTCTGCATATGGCGGAACATATCGTCCCGAATGGTTTTCTGCGTACCCTGACCCACTCTTACCATCAGGTAGTTATACAGGAAAGAGGACACAAGACCCAGCAGGTACACAATGCCCATGCCAATGAGGAATTGCACCAAAGGCTTGAAGTCCGGGTTTTCCTGCCCGATGAGGGGCGTAATATAGTTGTTAATCAGGGGCTCCAGAGAATAGCTGCTCAGTGCCGTGGCGAGGGAGCCCAGCAGGATACACACAATGACCAGTACCATCGTGCCACGATAGGGCTTCATATAGCTCAGCAGTCGGAGTAATGTCTTTTTGGGGTCTTTGGCCTTGCGGCCGTCACCTTTCATACGGATCGGAGGCATTATTCCTCGCCTCCTTTCACCTGAGATTCATAGACCTCTCTGTAAATTTCGGAGGTCTGCAAGAGGGTTTCATGGTTGCCCATAGCGGCAATTTTGCCGCCGTCCAGCACCACGATTAAGTCAGCTTCCTGTACGGAAGCCACACGCTGGGCGATAATCAGCTTGGTTGTACCGGGGATCTCCTCGGCAAAGGCTTTCCGAATCATAGCATCGGTGCGGGTATCCACCGCAGAGGTGGAGTCGTCCAAAATCAAAATCTTTGGCTTTTTCAGCAGGGCTCTTGCGATGCAAAGCCGCTGCTTCTGGCCGCCGGACACGTTAGTACCACCCTGCTCAATGTGGGTGTCGTAGCCCTCGGGGAAGGTAGAGATAAAATCGTGGGCGCAGGCGAGCCTGCAGGCGTGTTCCATCTCTTCGTCGGTAGCGTCGGGATTGCCCCAGCGGAGATTGTCCTTGATTGTGCCGGAGAACAGAACGTTTTTCTGCAATACCACAGATACCTGGTCACGGAGTGCGTGAATGTCGTAATCCCGGACGTCCACACCGCCTACCTTTACTGTGCCCTCGCTCACATCGTACAGACGGGGAATCAGCTGGACAAAGGTGGACTTGGAAGAGCCTGTGCCGCCTAAGATTCCCACGGTCATACCTGCATCAATATGCAAATGGATGTTGTCCAAAGCATTCTTGCCTGCATTTTTGGCATAGCGGAAGGACACATTTTCAAAGTCAATAGAGCCGTCAGCCACATCAAAAACGGGATTTTCCGGGTTGTTTAGAGCGGGCTCTTCTGTCAGCAGCTCATAAGCGCGGCGCATGGGGGCGCGGCTCATGGTGAACATCACGAACACCATAGACATCATCATCAGACCCATGAGGATCTGGCTGGTGTAGGTAAACATAGCGGTCAGGGCTGCGGTGTCGATTTCGCCGCCCACCACCTGCTTAGCGCCAAGGTAAGAGATGGCGATAATGCTGGCATAAACGGCAAACTGCATCAAGGGGTTGTTGAATGCCATAATCCGCTCGGCTTTGGTAAAATCGTTGTAGATGGTACCGGAAGTTTCGTCGAATTTTTCGATTTCTGCCTTTTCCCGGACAAAGGACTTTACCACGCGAATACCACGGACATTTTCCTGCACCACATTGTTGAGCTTGTCGTAGGTCTTGAACACCCGCTCAAAAATGGGATGTACTTTCTTAATTAAGAACAGCAAGCCAAAAGCCAGCAACGGCAGGGTCACACAATAGATCATACTCAGCTTGGGGCTGATGCGGAATACCATTACCAGGGCCATCACCACCATAACAGGTGTCCGGAAGATCATACGAATGGACATCTGGAAGGTCATCTGCAGGTTGGCAACGTCGGAAGTAAGTCTTGTGACGATGGAGGAGGTGGAGAACTTATCGATGTTGGAAAAATCGTAGGTCTGCACCTTGGCGAACATATCGTGGCGAAGATTCCGGGCAAAGCCGGTGCTGGCGTGGGCCGCAAAGAACGCAGACGCCACACCGAAAGCAAGACTGCACAACGCGCATAGGGCCAGCAGTCCGCCGTACTTCCATACAGCAGGCATATAGCCGGGCTCGATGCCTTGGCGGAGCATTTCGGCAAGAACCAAGGGAATGAAAATTTCCATTGTCACTTCGCCGATCATACAGATGGGGCTGCCTAGGGCGGTCCACTTATACTCCCGGATACTCCGGGCAAGGGTTTTAATCACAAACCATTCCTCCTTGGGGGGCAATTCTTTCTCAATGTAATATTCTACCAAACCTGCGCCATATTGCAACCCCTACCGAAAAAAGTTTACAAATTTAATGGGATTTGTTATACTGATTTCGGAAAGGAAGTGACCGGATTGAAAGCTGACTGCCATGTGCATATGGTGCTGGACGGGGTGGACTGGAAGCAGGCCATTGCCCGACATAAAGAAAAGCCCGATGAAAGCTTTATCCGGGAAATACTTGCTGTCTACAGGAATTTGGGGTACACTTACCTCCGGGACGGAGGCGACCGATGGGGTGTCGGGGAAAAGGCCAGAGAATTGGCTCCCGAATATGGCATCACCTACCGCACGCCCCTTGCGCCCTTGTGCTTTGTCGGCCACTACGGGGCGTTCATCGGTCAGATGTATGAAAATTTACGGGAGTATGCCCGTCTTGTGGTGCAGACCCGGGAGCGGGGTGGAGATTTCATTAAAATAATGATATCCGGCCTAATGGATTTCAACCAATTCGCCCTTCTTACCGAGGGGGGTCTGCCGAAAGAAATGATTTGGGAATTGATTCACATCGCTCACGAAGAAGGTATGTCTGTAATGGCCCACGCCAATGGACAGACTGCTTTCTATGCCGCGGTCGCCGGGGTGGATTCCGTGGAACACGGGGCATACCTGACAGAGGAAACCCTCTGCGCCATGAAAGAAAACGGCACCGTTTGGGTGCCAACCTTATCCACCGTGGGAAACTTAAGGGGAACAGGCCGTTTTTCTGAACCGGATGTGGAGAAAATCCTGGAATCCGCGCTGGAGAATGTAGCAAAATTCCATCATATGGGCGGCATTCTGGCATCAGGCACCGATGCCGGCGCCTGGGCAGTACCCCACGGCAGCTGTGCCGAGGAAGGCTACTTTGCTATGGCAGGGGTAGGGGAAGATACACTTTTACAAGGGCTTGCCGTGATACAGGAAAAATTTTAAGGACGCACAAATCTGTGCGTCCTTTTTGTCTTATTCGGTAGTCAAATATTCTTCCGCATAGTGGACAGCGGTTGCGCCGTCGGCCACGGCGGTGACAATCTGCCGCAGACCCTTGGTCCGTACATCACCCACTGCAAACACACCGGGGATGTTGGTCCGGGTGCTCTCGTCGGCAACAATGTAGCCTTGGTCGTCTAAGTGGAGCAGACCCTTGACGAGTCCGGTTTCCGGCTGACGGCCCACACTGACAAACACGCCGTCGCAGGGGAGGGTCTGGGTTTCGCCGGAGATCACATTTTCCACTGCGATTTCTCCCTGACGGATTTCGGTTACCTTGGTGTTCCAGTGGAATTCCACATTGGCCAGTTCCTGCATGGGTTTGTGGTATACGCCGGAGGCGCGGAGGGTATCCCGCCGGTGAATGAGAATGACCTTGCTTGCCACCCGGCTGAGCACCAGCACCGCCGCAGCTGCGGTGTTGCCGCCGCCTACCACCGCAACGGTCTTGCCCCGGTAGAACATACCGTCGCAGGCGGCGCAGTAGTGGACACCTCTGCCGAACAGTTCCTGTTCCCCGGGAACATTTAATTTCCTGGGATGGGCTCCGGTTGCAACCACAACAGTTTTGCCGTAAAAGACACCGTCGGTGGTGTCCACAGACTTGATTTTATCAGACAAATGCAGAGCGGTCACCTCCGCAAATCGGGACTGAGCGCCGAATTTCTCCGCGCCGTCCTTCATCTGCTGACCCAGCATAAAGCCGTCTACACCGGTGTAGCCGGGATAGTTGTCAATCTGGGGGGTCTCTGCCATCTGCCCACCGGCGGCCAGCTTTTCCAATACCAGCACCTGTAACCCTGCCCGGGCTGCGTACAGCGCCGCGGTGTAACCGCCGGGCCCGCCGCCCACAATCAGCATATCGTAAATCTTATCGTTCAAAGAAATCACTCCTTAAGAAAAGGCAGATTACAGCATCTCCAGAATCTGGGGCTTGGGTCTTGCGCCCAGGGACTGATTGGTCACCTGTCCGTCTTTAATGACAAACAGGCTGGGAATGCTTACCACCTGATACCGGGCAGCCAGCTCCGGCTCTTCGTCCACATTGATTTTGCAGACCTTGATATCCTCCCGTTCCTCAGCAATCTCGTCCAGAATAGGGGCAATCATCTTGCAAGGGCCGCACCATACGGCGTAAAAATCTACCAGCACAGGCTTGTCAGACTTCAAAACTTCCGCTTCAAAATTTTCTTTGGTG
This sequence comes from Faecousia sp., assembly GCA_045659325.1. Taxonomy (GTDB): domain Bacteria; phylum Bacillota; class Clostridia; order Oscillospirales; family Oscillospiraceae; genus Faecousia. The sequence goes on from JAZOWQ010000072.1 coordinate 5,052, forward strand.
ATATGCAATACAGACATAATGTTTCCTCCTTGTTGTGTGGGATTCTTTTATGTAACTGTAGTATACCACAACTTGCAGAAAAGTGTATGTGACAATTATCACAAAAGCCTCCCTTTTTGGCAGGGAGGCTTTTCTATGGTTTAATCAAAGAAATCCTTGATGGTGTCGAAGAATTTGTTCCGCTTGGGGTTGGACTTTTTGTCCATAGTCTCGTCCAGCTTTCGCAGCAGCTCTTTCTGCTCCTTGGTCAGCTTGGTGGGGGTCTCCACCACCACAGTAAACCGATGGTCACCCCGGCGCTTGGGGTTGTTCACCGCAGGAATACCTCTGCCGGACAGGGAAAACAGCTTGCCGGTCTGGGTGCCCTCGGGAATATCGAACTTCACCTTGCCGTCCAGGGTGGGCACTTCAATCTCCGCGCCCAATGCGGCCTGGGAGAAGGTAATGGGTACTTCGCAGTACACATGGACGCCATCCCGTTCAAAGATGGGATGCTGCCGGATGTAAACATCCACCATCAAATCACCGTTGGGACCGCCGTTACTGCCTACGCAGCCTTCCCCCCGAATCCGGACGGTCTGTCCGTGGTCGATGCCCGCAGGCACTTTGACCTTGATTTTCTGGGTGCGGCGGACTTTGCCCTTGCCACGGCAGGTGTTACAGGGGTTCTTGACGATTTTGCCACGGCCGGAACACTGGGGACAGGTGGCAGTGGACTGCATCTGCATACCCATAATGGTCTGCACGGTGCGGACCTGACCGCTGCCCCGACACTGGGAGCAGGTTTCCACTTTGCCGTCTGCAGAGCCAGAGCCGTTACACACGGAGCAGTTTTCAATTCTCTGGGCGGCAACATCCTTTTCTGCGCCGAAAGCGGCTTCCTCAAAGGTCAAATCCAGCCGGGCGCCTACATTCTCACCCCGACGGGGAGCATTTTGGGCGCTCTGTCGCCGGCCGCCACCGAAGAAAGAGCCGAAAATATCGCCCAAGTCGCCAAAATCTCCGAACCCGCCAAAACCACCGCCGAATCCACCGGCGCCGCCTCCGTAGTTGGGGTCAACACCGGCAAAGCCGAACTGGTCGTACCGGGATTTTTTCTCCGGGTCAGACAGCACTTCGTAGGCCTCGCCCAGTTCTTTGAACTTCTCCTCGGCTTCCTTGTCGCCGGGGTTGCGGTCCGGGTGGTATTTCATAGCGCTTTTGCGGTATGCTTTTTTTATGTCATCGGCGCTGGCGTTCTTATCCACACCCAGCACTTCGTAATAGTCGCGTTTATTTTCTGCCATATTCTCACCTCATATTCTCAGGCAGAGGACGGTGTTTCGCCGTAAATTCTGAAACCTTAATTTTGACGATGGTCACAATGGTGGTCATCTTTGCTTCAAAGGAAAAATCCTTGCCGGTTTGGGCCTTCATAATGGCGGAGAGCGCCAGTTGTTTTTCTGGAATGTCCTCTACGAATTCTGCCACACCCCGTCCCATCAGGGAGGAATAGGCCATTCCATAGCGGCAGGCTACATCTCCTGCAAAGGGAATCAGGTCGCATTCCATTTCGAAAAACACATTGGGATTTTTTCGAAGCATCTCCCATTTCTTGCCCTTGCAGCTGGAATGGATGTACAAAGTCAGCTCGCCGTTTTCCAGGGTATAGCCATAGTTCATTGGCACCACATAAGGCTCATTGTCCACCGCAAGACCCAAATGTACCACCTGAGCGGTGTCCAAAATGTGTAAAATCGCCTGCTCGTCGGTGACTTCTTTTTCTCTTCTTGTCATACCCTTCATAGGTGTTCTCCTCTTTCAAAAGCCCAAAAGCGAGGGGCGGATGTTCCGCCCCTCGGAATGGTTTGCTGATTAATCTACTGTAGTGTAATCGGCATCTACCACGCCGTCGTCGCCACAGTTGTTGCAGTCGCCTGCGCAACCCTGTTCGGGGTTAGCGTTCTTGTACAACTTCTCAGCGATGGGGTAGAAGGCCTTCTGCACTTCGTCCATGGCATCCTTGATGGCCTGCAGATCGGTGCCCTTGTTGGCTTCCTTCAGCTTGTCGATGGCGGCCTGTACGGTAGCCTTCTCATCATCGGTAGCCTTGTCGCCCAGTTCATTCAGGGTCTTTTCGGTCTGATAGACCAGGTGCTCGGCGTTGTTGTGAGTGTCAACCTCTTCCTTCTTGGCCTTATCCTCGGCAGCGAACTGCTCAGCTTCCTTCACAGCCTTGTCGATGTCTTCCTGACTCAGGTTGGTGGATGCGGTGATGGAGATGTTTGCCTCCTTGCCGGTACCCAGATCCTTAGCGGAAACCTTTACGATGCCGTTGGCGTCGATGTCGAAGGTAACTTCAATCTGAGGTACACCACGGGGTGCAGGAGCAATACCGGACAGCTGGAAGTTGCCCAGGGTCTTGTTGTAAGCAGCCATCTCACGCTCGCCCTGGAGAGCATGCACGTCAACAGAAGGCTGGTTATCAGCAGCGGTGGGGCAGATCAGGCTCTTGCGG
>JAZOWQ010000073.1:0-2267 GCA_045659325.1 Faecousia sp.
ATTGGGCATGGCCCTGACGGCGGCCAGCTTGTCTGATGGCGTTCTGGCCCGGAATGTGGTACTATTTGCGGTGTTGGTGTATGAATTGGTGGGCCCTGCCCTGACCAAGCGCTCGCTTCTGGCCGTAGGCGAAATTCAGCCCGAAGGTCGTGCCAGCGCCCGGCGGCATAATGCCCCGAAAATGCGTTAATCCTTCAATCATCCCCAAGGAAATACGATTATCTAAGGGGCTGTCTCACTAGCAAAGTGAGGCAGCCTCTAAAAATAGGAAATACAAAACCCGGCTATGTGCAGAAATAACTGTACAATAGCCGGGTTTTGGCGTATAATTTAGGTGTGAAAAAAAATCAAACGCAAGTAGATTATACAGCATACGGGACTGGATATCAAGTGTACTTGCCAATAAATATTGAAAAAAAGATCCCGTCAGACGACCCGGTAAGATTGCTCAGCGCTGTTTTGGAGGAGTTGGATTATAGAAAGCTGGCAGCGACCTACTCCCGTTTGGGGAGAATCGAGTACTCACCGCGTCTTCTATTTAAGATCGTTCTCTACGGTTGCTCCCGAGGGATCTACACATCCCGTGAGATAGAGCGAGCCTGCCATGAGAGCATCAATTTCATGTACCTTCTGGAAGGGAAAAGACCGCCGGATCATAATACGATTGCCCGGTTTCGGCGAAATCATTTGCCGGAGGCGATAGAGGATCTGCTGAATCAGATGGTACAGATACTGGTTGCACACGGGGAGATTTCCTTTGAGGAATCCGCAGTATTTATCGATGGTACCAAAATCGAAGCGAATGCCAATCGGTACAGTTTCGTCTGGAAAACAGGAACCACAAAGAAACAGGAAAAACTGGGAGATAAGATCGCAGAAGAATTACCGCTGCTTTTGGAAAAGGCAGAGGTTGGGATTGCTATGCCCAAACAGATTACAGTTCAGCGGTTAAAAAAGCTTCGCAAGAAGTTGTATGCCCAAAAGGAAGAGATGGGCATTGTTTTTGTATATGGCAAAGGGCATCATAAAAGTGGACTGCAAAGGGCAATCGAAACCATTAACAGCTGGCTGGAGCGGATAAAGAGGTATAATTTGGACATTCACATCTGTGGAGACAGGAATAGTTACAGCAAGACCGACCCTGATGCGACCTTTATGCACATGAAGGAAGATCATATGAAAAATGGGCAGTTAAAGCCTGGATACAATGTGAATGTGGCGACTGTTAGTGAATACATCATCGGTAATTACATATCCGCAGATCGTACAGATACCAAGACCTTTATTCCTTTTCTGGAGAGGCTGTGCAGTAAGTACCCAGTGAAGCGTGTGGTGGTGGATTCCGGCTATGAAAGTGAAGAAAACTATCATTATGTGGACGGAAGCGAGCAGCTATCTCTGTTTGTAAAGCCATCCAACCACGAGCAGAAAAAGAAGCGCAAGTATAAAAATGACATTGGGCGCAGAGAAAATATGTCCTATGATGCAGAAAACGATGAATATACCTGTGCACAGGGCAGAAAGCTGAAAGTTGTATCCACAGTTACAAGGAAATCGGAAACAGGCTATAAGCAGGAAGTTACAATCTATGTGTGCGAAGACTGCAGTGGATGTCCTGTCAAGGAGAAATGCATCCGACAAAAGAAGACAGATAAAACGCCATTAGAGGAACGCGTGAAACGGCTGAATGTGTCCAAATATTTTGCATCCCAAAGATCGGCGATGGAAGAAAAGATTTCCACAGAGGAAGGGATCCTGCTCAGGATCAATCGTTCCATCCAGGCAGAAGGTGTATTTGCCATGATCAAAGAGGATATGAACTTCCGCCGGTTCCTGACAAGGGGCAAAATGAATGTGACGGTAGAGTGGTATTTGGTAAGCATGGCCTATAACATACTAAAGCTACATCATAAAATACAAAAAGGTCGGTTGGGAACACACCTGATCATACCGAAAACTGCATAGTGCAAAAAAGCGGAAAACGGCGCACTTTTTTTGAGAGGCTCAATGCCCCTCAGATTTAGTGCGCACTTTTTTGCCGATTTTGCAAAGTTTTCCACAACGCTAGTTGGCGATGCAGGCAAAAAGAGGTGCTGCCTCTCCTGATTTCGAAAAATCATTTTGAGACAGCACCTTTCTCTACAAATATTTTGCAGGCTGCACCTTTCGGCGCAGCCTCCCTTTTGTTGGGACTTATTTTACAGCCCCTTGTTTTTGTGTCGAAATTTTTTGACGATTGCTGCTATGTTTGCTATAATGAAAAAGAG
>JAZOWQ010000074.1:0-2255 GCA_045659325.1 Faecousia sp.
GGTACGCTTGGTATCCTTCTTGGTGAGGATATGGCTCTTGTATGCGCGGGCTCTCTTAACCTTACCGGACTTGGTCAGGCTGAATCTCTTCTTAGCACCGCTGTGGGTTTTCAACTTGGGCATAATTGGTTCTCCTTCCGTATCATTGGTAATAGAACAATAAATTGTTACTTACTGTTTTTGGGGGCCAGGAACATTCCCATGAACCGGCCTTCCAGCTTGGGGTTTTTCTCCATGGTGGCAGTCTCAGCACAGGCCTCGGCAAAATCCATCAGCAGCTTTTCGCCCAGATTGGTGTGGGCCATTTCGCGGCCGCGGAAACGCACGCTGACCTTTACCCGATTGCCGTCTGCCAGGAACTTCTGGGCAGCCTTGATCTTGGTGTTCAGGTCGTTGGTGTCGATGCTGGGACTCATACGGATTTCCTTCACTTCCACCACACGCTGGTTCTTTTTGGCTTCCTTCTCCCGCTTCTTCTGATCGAAGCAGAACTTGGAGTAGTCCATAATTTTGCAGACAGGGGGGACAGCATTGGGAGAAATCTTCACCAGGTCCAAGCCCTGCTCGTCAGCCATATTGTTGGCTTCCTCAGCGGACATAATACCCAGCTGCGCGCCGTCGTTACCGATGACACGAATCTCCTTGTCCTGGATTTCCTCATTGAGCTGATGGTCTAACTTGGCTATGATAAGCACCTCCATTATTTGGGCACCCTCTCAAACTCTTTGTTTGAGTCCTGTGCGGATCTTTGAGCCCATCTCGCTGCTATAAAAATTTGGCAATACACAAAGTATTCCCGAATTTTTATACCGCAATCTGGGGTCAAATCTCTCGCCCAGCCCTCCAAAACAGACTTTTCAAGGTTGCCTGAAAACAAAAAAGGGGATGCATAGCATCCGCTTATTCTCACAGTAATTCCCTGAAGGGATAGTGGAATATTGACCCGGTCGCGTTTGCTGCGGGTGAGGCGGATACGATGCCTTCTTCATTACTCGGGTATTCTATCATACCCAATAGGGATTGTCAAGGGGTTTTTGTGAATAAAATCCGTCCCGATTGATAGCATCGGGACGGATTGCTCAGTATTCACCCAGCCAGCGTTCTGCTTCGGTCCATACAGCTTTGCCTGCGGCAAGGCTCTTGGGAACATCCAGAATCCGCTGGTTTTTGCTACCCCGAAAGGCAATTTCCAGGCTCTTTTCCGCCTGTACAAAGGGGCCGTCAATGAGAATGTCCAGTAAGCTCAGCAGTTTCTTTTGGGCAGGTGTGCCGCTGAGCAGCTGCTCAAGGGTATAGCCGGAATAAGAGGCAACCTCATAGCCCTTTTCCTTCAAAGCCGCAGCTAACGCTGAAAAGCCTTCTGCCTGGGCAAAGGGCTCGCCTCCGGAGAAGGTGACACCTTTACACAGAGGGTTGGCAGTCACCATTTCCACCAAAACCTGGGTGTCCATAGGTGTGCCGCCTTCAAAGGGCCAGGTCTCCGGGTTGTGACAGCCTTCACAGTGGTGGGGACAGCCCTGGCAGAAGAAGGTGGTTCTGATACCGGGGCCGTCCACAATGCTGTCTTGTTGAACGCCGGCCAGCTTAAGCATTTTTCTCCAGGGAGTGCTTAACGCGGTCACGCTCTTCGGCGCGCTTTGCGTCGTTCCACTTGTCCATAGTGCCAACCAGGTAGCCGGTGATGCGGCGAATCCGCTCAAAGCCGACGCCCTGACCCATTTTCTCATTTGCAGTCTTGATAGTCATAGTAAAAATCCTCCTTTTGGATTGTGGGGGGAGGGCGGCTTTACCTGCCGCCCTGTATGTTTGTCTTACTCAATGCCCTGGAAAGCAGGCATATTGGGATACTTTCTTCTCAGTTCTTCAGCACGCTCGAAGGGAATCTCCTCACCCTCACGGCGGCCGCAACGGGGACATACATCACCGATAATGCCCACATAACCGCAGATGGGGTCGCGGTCCACGGGGTGGTTAATGGAGCCGTAGCCGATGCCGAAGTCGTGCATGCAGCGGACGATGGATTCGAAGGCTTCTACATTCCGTGCGGTGTCGCCGTCCAGCTCCACATAGCTGATGTGACCGGCGTTACACAGGGCGTGGTAAGGACCTTCCAGACGAATCTTGTCGTAAGCGGAGATGGGATACCATACGGGGATATGGAAGGAGTTGGTGTAGTACTCACGGTCGGTGATACCAGCCAGCTTGCCGTAGCGCTTCTGATCCATACGGATGAAGCGGCCGGACAGGCCTTCTGC
>JAZOWQ010000075.1:0-8038 GCA_045659325.1 Faecousia sp.
TTCGAATCCCCAGCCAAGGCCAATAAAAAAGACCGCCAAATGGGTGGCAAATATGCTTTATATTGATTTCTGTCCACAGCCAAAAGGGCTGCGTCCCGAAACCAATGGATTCTCCCACGGGCTTTCTTGTGAAGATTTCTGTAATCCGGTCAGATGAGGGATTCGATTCAATCAAGGTTGCGCTCCGTCAAGCCGTCGCGCGCGGCGCTCATCCGCGCCGCATTTAGGCGGGTTCGAATCCCCAGCCAAGGCCAATAAAAAAGACCGCCAAATGGCGGTCTTTTTTATTGGCAGAGGATGAGGGATTCGAACCCCCGCAAACGGAGTCAGAGTCCGGTGTGCTACCGTTACACTAATCCTCTATCACACGGACGAAATTTATTATACGCAAAATACAGAAAAAGTCAAGCACTTTTTTCCATTTTTCTGTCCGTTTCTTCAGTATCTTTTCCAAATCCGGTGAAACTATTCACATATCTTCCCAAGGAAAAGGTTTTCCTTTTAATACATGGGTTTTGATATAGGAAAAGGTCGCTTTTTCACCCTTGTCACGGAGCATTTCAAGCAGGTAGTCCAATTCCTTTTGGGTATTGGGGTGCATACGGGTACGCTCCAAACTATTACGGAAATAGGTAAGGGCTGCGCCGTCAGTATAGTCCTTGCCTTGATAGGTCATACAGGCGGCCCGTCTATCCATTACCATCTCAATCAGATACTTACGGGGCATATGCAGTGACTCATAATTCCGGGTCTCCCGGCTAATGTCCGTCCAGTATTCATAATGGTGGCGGTTACGGCCCTTATGATGCATCCACGCCTCGCTGTAACCCTTGATTTCCCGCTCTGCGGTATTGGGACTGCGGTTGCCCTGATAGTGCTTGGCACCGTTCCAAAATTCTACAAATGCGTATTTGGATAGGTCGTGAGTCAAACCTTGCCAGTACAGACCAACCTTGAAGCAGCCGCCCATGACAAGCAGCCGGTGCTTGGTGATGGTCTTAAAGTGTTGCCAAATTTTCATTGTTTCAACTCGCTTTATCGTGCCAGGAAGCCGATCTTCTTATAAACCTTACGGAGGGTCTTTTCCGCTTCATAGGAAGCGCGCTCTGCGCCGCTGCGGTACACACTCTCCAGATATGCCTTATCCTTCAGCAGGCGGGTTGCCTCCTCACGGATGGGACGAAGGGTTTCGATGACCGCCTCGCCTACCTTGGGCTTGAATGCGCCGTAGCCCTGACCGGCAAACTCGGTTTCGATCTCTGTAAAGGACTTGCCGGTAACAGCAGAATAAATGCTCATCAGGTTGGCAACGCCGGGCTTATTTTCCGGGGCAAACCGGACGCAGTTCTCTGTGTCGGAATCAGTAATGGCCCGCTTGAACTTCCGCTGAATGTCCTCAGGCCGCTCCATCAGGAACACGCAGCCCTCAGGCATAGACTTACTCATTTTACTGTCGGGGGCGTTCAAGCTCATTACACGGGCGCCGGTTTCGGGGATATAGGGCTCGGGGACTTTGAACACATCGCCATAAATGCTGTTAAAGCGCTGAGCCACATCACGGGTCAACTCGCAGTGCTGCTTCTGGTCGTGGCCTACCGGCACCAGATCCGGCTGGTACAGCAGGATATCCGCTGCCATCAGCGCAGGATAAGTGAACAGACCGCCGTTGATATTCTCCGCATTCTTGGCGGATTTATCCTTAAACTGAGTCATACGGCTCAGCTCACCGAACATGGTATAGCAGTTCAGCACCCAACCCAGCTCTGCGTGCTGGTGAACATGGCTCTGGACAAAGAGCGTATTCTTCTCCGGATCTAAGCCGCAGGCAATATACTGCGCCAGCTGCTCCAAAGTACGGCGACGCAGGTCGGCAGGGGTCTGCCGGACCGTAATGGTGTGCATATCCGCCATAAAGTAGAAGCATTCGTACTGCTCCGCGCGGCTGCTCCAGTTCTTGATAGCACCCAAGTAGTTGCCCAAGTGCAGGTCACCGCTGGGTTGGATGCCGGATAACATTCTTTTCTTTGCTGCTTCTTCCATTTCAATCGCCTCGTTTTCATAAGTTCTTTATATTTTACCATATTGTAGGCAAAAAGGCAACGAGAAATTGACTTTTCCATTCCTCCCGTGGTATAATATTGCAAGAATTTTTGCAAAGGAGTATTGTCTATGTTTGTAGATAAGGATTATATCATTCGGATTCGCAGAGAACTGCACCAAATCCCCGAGCTGGGCTTTGAGCTGGAGAAATCTATGGCCGTCATTCGTCGGGAACTGGATGCCATCGGCATTCCTTACACCGATCAAATCGGCAAGTCCTGCATCATTGCTACCCTGAACGAGGGTGTTGGCAACAAGACCATTGCCCTGCGGGCAGATTTTGATGCGCTGCCCATTCAGGAAAATACCGGCCTGGAATTTTCCTCCCAGCACCCCGGCAAGATGCATGCCTGCGGTCACGATTGCCACACCGCTGTGCTGCTGGAGACCGCCAAGGTACTCAAGGCTATGGAAAAGGACATCAAGTGCTGCGTGAAGTTTATCTTTCAATCCGCTGAGGAGATTTTGGGCGGCGCTAAGAGCATTTGCGAGACTGGCTTTATGGATCAGGTGGACGAGATCCTTGGCTGCCATATCAGACCTGGTGCTGACACAGGCACCATCCTGATCAACCGCACCTGCGACAGCGCCTGCAGCCGTGGCTTTAAGCTGCATATGTACGGCAAGGCCAGCCATGTAGCAACTCCTCAAAGCGGTGTAGATGCCATCGCCATGGCAGTTCGGGTGTATAACGATGTGCAGTTCCTGCGCGCCCGGGAGCTGAATCCTCTGGAGAAGATCGTGATCGGCGTGGGTGCCATTCACGGCGGCAATGTAAATAACATCGTTTGTGACCATGTGGAAATGAGCTTCTCTATCCGCACTCAGAGTACCCCTCTGAGCAATCACATTTACGAGCGTATTCAGCAGATCGCTAACAGTGTTGCTGCTGATATGGGCGGCAGAGCCGAGGTTGAGCCTTTGAAGTTTGCGCCTGCTCTGCACAACGATTTGACCATCAGCGACCAGGTAGAGGCTGCTGCCGTTGCCGTGATTGGCAGTGAGAAGATCGGCGTAAAGGGTGAGAGTATGGGCGCAGAGGACTTTGCCTATTTCCTGGAGCACAAGCCCGGTTGTCTGTTCAATTTGGGTATTACCAAGCCCGGTACAACCTACATTCCTCTCCACAACGAAAAGCTGATCATAGATGAAGATGCCCTGGATGTGACACCCAAGGTATTCATTCAGTACATTTTGGATCAAATGAACAAATAAGAGGTATTTACGATGGATTATCAGGTATTAGCTGATTTATTATTTCCTCAGGTGACCGACACTCCCGAGCAGACAGAGGCAAAGTTCCCTGCCCGGAATGCCCCCGAAGGCGCAGTTATCACCCGTATGGCGCCGTCACCCACCGGCTTTGTCCATCTGGGCAATTTGGTACAGGGTTTGATCTCTGAAAGAATGGCCCATCAGAGCGGTGGTGTTCTGTTCTTGCGTGTGGAAGACACCGATGCCAAGCGGGAAGTGGCCGGTGCGGTGGAGGTGCTCATCGACACCCTGAAGCACTACGGCATCGTATTCGACGAAGGCGCTACCCACGGCGGCGATTTCGGTAATTACGGCCCTTACCGTCAGCGTCAGCGGGCTGCTATTTATCACGTGTTTGCCAAGAAATTGGTAGCAGAAGGTCAAGCTTATCCCTGCTTCTGCACCGGGGAAGAGCTGACCGCTATGCGTGAAAAGCAGGAGAACAACAAGGAAAACTTCGGCTACTACGGCAAGTATGCCATTTGGCGTGACCGTTCCATTGAGGATATTAAGACCCAGCTGGATGCCGGTAAGCCTTGGGTGCTTCGTTTCCGCAGCGAAGGCTCTATTGAGAATCAGTTTAAGTTTGACGATGTAGTCAAAGGCAAGCTGACCGTTACCGAAAATGATATTGACCATGTGCTGCTGAAGTCCGACGGTATTCCCACCTATCACTTCGCCCACGCGGTGGACGACCACCTGATGGGTACCACTCACGTGGTCCGTGGTGACGAATGGATGGCCACTCTCCCCTTCCACATTCAGCTGTTTAAGGCGCTGGGCTTTAAGCTGCCCAAGTATGTCCATATCGGACCTCTGATGAAGATGGACGGCAACTCCAAGCGCAAGCTCTCCAAGCGGAAAGACCCCGAGCTGGCGCTGACCTTCTACAAAGCAGAGGGTTTCCCTGTTGCGGCTGTGTATGAGTATATTATGACCCTCTTAAACTCCAACTACGAGGATTGGCGCCGGGCAAACCCCGATGCACCTGCTACGGAGTTTAAGTTCAGCGCCAAGAAGCTGAATCCTGCCGGGAATCTGTTTGACTACGCAAAGCTGACCGACGTTTCCAAGAACGTCATTGCCACGATGGACGCAGAAAAGGTCTACACCCTGTTGGTAGAGTGGGCAAAGGAGTTTGATGCCGACTTTGCTGAAAAGCTGGAGAGTAATCCTGATTTTGCCAAAGCAATTCTCGCCATCGGTCGTGGCGGCAAGAAGCCCAGAAAGGACATTGCCGTTTGGAAGGAAGCAAAGGCTTATATGGGATTCTTCTATGACGAATACTTGGAAAAGCCCGTATTTGACGAGAAGTTCGGCTCCGAGACCGTCAAGACCGCTCTTACCAAGTTCATCGAGAAGTTCGACATCGCTGACGATTCCTCTGTTTGGTTTGACAAGGTCAAGGCCATCACCGAGGAGATGGGCTTCACCACCGATATGAAGGCCTACAAGGCTGACCCCGATGCCTTCCCCGGCACGGTGGCAGATGTATCCACCTTTATCCGGCAGGCCGTTACCGGCAAGACAAACTCCCCTGACCTGTATACAGTTATGCAGATTTTAGGCTACGACAGAACGGTTGCCAGAATCAAGGCCGTTGTGGAAACCCTGTGAGGCATCCGATGAAATACAAAGCAATTTTATTCGACATGGACGGTGTGCTGATCGAGTCAGAATTTCTAATGCGTCACTCTGCCATTCAGGCATTGGCAGACTATGGCATCACCGCAAAGCACGAAGATTTTTTACCGTTCACCGGTATGGGTGAAGACAAATTCGTAGGCGGTGTGGCTGAAAAATACGGGCTCAAATATGAATTTGCTATGAAAGAGCTTGCCTATGATTATTACGGTCAGCAGGTAAATGAGAAGACCGATGTGCCCGAGGGCATCAAGGAAATGCTCACAGCGCTGCACGAAAAAGGAATTATCCTTGCCGTATGCTCCGCAGCCGATTTGAGAAAGGTCAGATACAACATCCAGGCAATCGGTGTTGACGAAAGCATCTTCACCGCTTTGGTCACCGGGTCTGATGTAGCACGCAAAAAGCCCTTTCCGGATATTTATCTGGAAGGCGCCCGCCGTGTTGGCATTGAACCCAAGGATTGTTTGGTAGTGGAAGACGCCATCAGCGGTATTCAAGCAGCCCACGCAGCCGGAATGGATGCTGTAGGAGTCCCCACCACGTTCTCCAAAGAAGCGCTGCAGCAGCAGGCAAACCCCGAATATATGCTAAATCACATTAAGGAATTGACGGACTTATTTGATTAAAAAAGAGGGTGCAACGAAAGTTGCACGCTCTTTTGGATATTGCAATCAAACGCAATCTATGTTATATTATATTTGTGAGTGGGGACGACACCCATAACAAAAAACAGCATCACACAACCGAATATTTACGGCAAGGGGGATGACACCCATAGAAAAAAACATCATTGTTGTAGATGAAAACAGAAAAGAATATGAGGCTACCTACCCAAAAAGGGCAAAAGGGCTTGTAAAAAACGGCAGGGCACGCTTCATAGATGAACATACTATATGCCTTGCGTGTCCGCCAAATACAGAATTGGAGGACAAGAACATGTCAAAAATTACAACAACAGAGGCTTGGAATCGTATCGTCGCTACACAAAACCAATTAGTAAGTATAGAAAAATTCCTGTTTGGAATAGAATGTGTTCAAGAATCTGCAAGATATGTTGAAGCAAATGATGAAAATTCCGAGCATTATGGGGAACCGTTGGAATATTGTTCCCAAGTTGCACTGGAAAAGCTACAAACGATTAAAGAAATCGCTTGTACCCGTGAAAAGACCTTAAAGCAACTGATTGATTTTTATATTCGTGTTTACGAAAATGCTGATTTTTCCGAAGAATCCTAACCATTTTCACCACTAAAACCGCTGTGGCGGGTGCTGATGCACCCGCCACAGTTTTTTATATAAACAAAAGGACCGGCACACAGGCCGGTCCCTACATCTTGTTGGAGATTGCCACGCCAGTGTGCGCACTGGCTCGCAATGACAATGGGGGGGTTAATTCTTTAAGCTTTGCAGAGGGGCGGGGATTCTGCCGCCGCGGGCAATAAAGTCTGCAGCGGATTCGCCGTGGACAGGCATAACAGGTGCGCTGCCCAGCAGGCCACCCATTTCCACCCGGTCGCCCACAGTCTTGCCGGGAGCAGGGATAATACGGACAGCGGTGGTCTTGGAATTGACCATACCGATCGCCGCTTCGTCTGCAATGATAGCAGAGATAGTTGCTGCGCTGGTGTCACCCGGCACTGCAATCATATCCAGACCCACAGAGCATACGCAGGTCATTGCTTCCAGCTTATCCAAGGTCAGGACACCGGACTCGGCGGCGGCAATCATACCTTCATCCTCGGACACGGGGATAAATGCGCCGGACAGACCGCCCACATGGTTGGATGCCATCACACCGCCCTTTTTCACTGCGTCATTCAGCAGCGCCAAAGCAGCGGTAGTACCGTGAGTGCCACAGACTTCCAAGCCCATTTCCTCCAAGATTCGGGCAACGGAGTCGCCCACTGCAGGAGTAGGAGCAAGGCTCAAGTCCACAATACCAAACGGCACGTCCAGCCGTTTGCCGGCCTCCACACCTACCATCTGACCCATACGGGTGATTCGGAAGGCGGTCTTTTTAATGGTTTCTGCCACTACATCAAAAGGCTGACCCTTGACGCTCTGCAGCGCGTGGTACACAACACCGGGGCCGGAAACACCCACATTCAGCTCACATTCAGGCTCGCCCACACCATGGAACGCACCGGCCATAAAGGGGTTGACCTGCACTGCATTTGCGAACACAACCAACTTTGCGCATCCTAAACCGTCGTTATCTGCGGTAACTTCTGCAGTTTTCTTAATAATTTCACCCATTTTTGCAACAGCATCCATATTGATACCGGCCTTGGTTGAGCCTACATTCACGCTAGAGCAAACCAGGTTCGTCTGGCGCATAGCCTCGGGGATCGAATCCATCAGAATCCAGTCGCCCTTGGTACAGCCCTTCTGCACCAAGGCAGAAAAGCCACCGATGAAGTTCACGCCACATTCCTGCGCTGCCTTGTCCATAGCGATGGCCAAAGGCACATAGGAATCGGTATTACAAGAATTACCAACGATTGCGATGGGGGTCACGGAAATACGCTTATTGACAATGGGAATACCAAATTCCCATTCGATTTCCTCGCCCACCTTCACAAGATTTTCTGCCTTGCGGGTGATCTTGTCGTAGATACGGCGGGCGCACTCGTTCACATCCTCATGGGCGCAGTCCAAAAGGCTGATGCCCATGGTAATGGTACGGATGTCCAGGTGCCGCTTGTCGATCATATCCTGGGTGGCTAAAATATCCTTAAAACTCAGCATATGTTCTCCTTACACTCTGTGCATAGCCTTAAAGATCTCTTCCCGTTGCAGGCGAATGGACAGGTTCATCTCCTTGCCCTTCTCATCCAGTTTCTGAGCCAACTCTGCCATAGGGCATGTAGCGCCGGACACGTCCACCACCATCATCATGGTGAAATAGCCCTGCATAACTGTCTGACTGATGTCCAGCACGTTTACATTGAAGGCGGCCAGGTCTGCGCACACAGATGCAATAATACCAACCCGGTCCTCACCGATTACTGTTACAATTGCTTTCATAATTACACCT
>JAZOWQ010000076.1:0-4481 GCA_045659325.1 Faecousia sp.
ATTCTTGCCCGCAGAATGGCAAAGAATATTGTGGAACCAATGAACAATTTGGATTTGGAACATCCACTGTCCAACGATACTTATGAGGAGCTTTCTCCTTTGCTGCGGCGGATCAATCAGCAGCATTTGCAGATCGATGCCCAAATGCGCAAGCTGCAGCATAAAACCGACGAGTTTATTCAGATCACCTCTCATATGCAGGAGGGACTGGTAGTGCTGGATAAAGAAACACATATCCGCTCTATCAATTCCGCTGCCATGAAGGTTTTTGGCGCAGAGGAGTCCTGTGTTGGCAGCAGTTTCTTCCAGGTAAACCGCAGCAACACACTACGGCAGGCACTGAACGATGCGCTGGATCGGGGTCACGGAAGTGTCATGCAGGAACTGGAAGGCAGGATCTACCGCTTTGATATGACCAGCATCCAGTCCGACGGGAATCTGCTGGGCGCGGTTATCCTGGCGGTGGATGTAACGGAATCTCAAAACGCAGAGCAGATGCGCCGGGAGTTTTCTGCGAATGTATCTCACGAACTGAAAACACCGCTACAGGGTATTATCGGCAGCGCGGAACTGTTGGAAAGCGGCATGGTGAAACCGGAGGACACATCCCGATTCGTTGGACATATCCGTAAGGAAGCGTCCCGGCTGGTGAACCTAATCGAAGATATTATCCGTCTATCCCAGTTGGATGAAGGTGTGGAACTACCTGCCGAGCAGGTGGATATGCGTCAGCTTGCGGAAGATGTAAAGGAAATTCTGGCACCCAGCGCTGACGAGAAGCAGATTTCTATTTCTGTTTCCGGTGCAGGCTTTACCGTCATGGGTGTTCGCAGAATGCTCCACGAGGTAGTATATAACCTCTGCGACAATGCCATCAAGTACAATGTCTCCGGCGGCAGTGTGACGATCCATGCGGATGATAATCGTCTGATCGTCAGCGATACCGGCATTGGCATTCCGGCAGAACATAAGGATCGGATCTTTGAGCGGTTCTACCGTGTGGACAAGAGCCACTCTAAAGCCTCCGGTGGCACCGGCCTTGGCCTTTCCATCGTGAAACACGCAGCTGCCTATCACAAGGCAGAGATTACACTGGAAAGTACACCGGGAAAAGGCACTGCCATTACAATTCAATTCTAATTTCTGACCGCATCCGCTTGGGTGCGGTCTTTCACTTTACATAGATTTTACTTAAGTTTTGCATATCCTCTATGGTTTTTACAAATGGCAAAATTTATAATGTAGACTGTCGAAATAAGAAAATTTTCCGTAAAGGAGATCAATATGACAGCTTACATTTTTAAGATCATCACCCTGCTGGGTGGCTTGGCTTTGTTCCTGTTCGGCATGGACATTATGGGCAAAGCGCTGGAGCGTCAAGCCGGTGGTAAACTGCAGACCATCCTGGCTAAGATGAGTTCCAATGTGTTCAAGGGCTTCCTGCTGGGCCTGGGTGTCACCGCAGTGATCCAATCCTCTTCCGCAACCACCGTTATGGTAGTCGGCTTCGTTAACTCCGGCATTATGACTTTGAAGCAGGCCGTTGGTGTTATCATGGGTTCCAATATTGGTACCACCGTCACCGCATGGATCCTGTCCCTGTCCGGTCTGGAGGGTGACAGTTTCCTGATCAAGTTCTTCAAGCCTTCCACCCTGGCACCGCTGATCGGCATCTTTGGCATCCTGCTCTACATGGGCACGTCCGAAAAGAAAAAGGGTATCGGCACTATCATGCTGGGCTTTATGGCACTGATGACTGGTATGGATCTCATGTCCAGCTCCATGGCATTCTTGAAGACTGAAGCTTGGTTTGCTGACCTGATGATTTCTTTTACCAATCCTGTCGTTGGCATTCTGTTCGGTGCAGTACTGACTGCTGTCATCCAGTCCTCTTCCGCATCCGTTGGCATTCTGCAAGGTCTGTGTTCTACCGGTATTGTTACTTACGGCGCAGCGATCCCCATCATCCTGGGTCAGAACATCGGTACTTGTATCACCGCGATTATGGGCGCAATCGGTGCCAACCGCAATGCCCGCCGTACCGCTATGGTTCACCTGCTGTTCAATGTAGTGGGCGCGGTGATGTTCGCAGTAATCTTCTACGGCTTGGGTATGTTTATCGAATGGAAGTTCTTGGGTGACTCCGTACAGGCATGGGATATCTCTGTGATCCACACCGGATTCAACCTGATTGCGACGGCTGTACTGATGCCTATGAACGGCCTGCTGGTAAAACTGGCATATCTGCTGGTTCCCGAAGTCAAGGAACCGGAAAAGACCGAACTGCTGGACTCTCGTTTGTTGGCTACCCCTGCTGTTGCTGTGCAGCGCGCCCATGAGATCGCCAGCGAGATGGCTGCAGACGCTGCTAAGGCTATGCACCTGGCCATGGGTCTTACCAAGAAGTTTGAATCCGGTGTCATGGAGCAGGTCATCGAACTGGAAGACAAGACTGATCGCTACGAGGATGCTCTTAATACCTATCTGGTGAAGCTTTCCGGTATGAATCTGTCCATCCATGATAACCGTATCCTGAATACGCTGCTATATTCCATTTCCGACATTGAGCGGATGGCCGACCATGCTATGGCGGTTGCTAAGGCTGCCTTGGAAATGGAAGAAAAGAAGATCGAGTTCTCCAACCAGGCCAAGGGAGAGCTAGCTGTTTTGGAACAGGCTGTCCTGGATATCGTAGATCGTACAGTTGCCGCTTACGGCAGCTTTGACCGAGAGCAGGCTGCCAGAATTGAACCCCAGGAGCAGGTTGTTGACGCCCTGGTTCGTGAAGTCAAATCCCGCCATGTGCGCCGTCTGCGTGATGGCCTGTGCACCGTGGAATACGGTTTCGTGCTGGAAGATCTACTGACTGCTTGTGAGCGTACCGCAGATCACTGTTCCAATGTAGCTGTGGAAATGCTGCAGGTTGCAGAGGGCAAGCTGGAAGCACACGAATACCTCAATGCTCTGAAGGCCGGTGAACTGCATGAGTCCGCTGCCTTTGCAGAGCAGTTTGCCCAGTATAAGGCTCGCTACGCCTTCCCCGAAGAAAACTAAACAAAAGAGGCTTCGCACCCAAATGTGTGCGAAACCTCTTTTGTATTTTGTAGATTTATTTTCTCTCTTGCAAGCTGGTTTCATCCAGCCATGCTTTGTATTCATCGAAGGTGATCGTACCTTCTTTGCACTGTTTGCGGCGGAGCGCGGCTTCTTTTGCCCAAGCCTTAAACTCCGCTTCTTCCATATATCCAAATTCTTTCCGCTTATTCAGTCGCTGATAGGCCCTGCGATGCTCCTGGAGCACCGGGTCTTTGGCGACTTTTTCTTTTGCCTGCCGGTTAGCACCGATCTTCCTGCAGGAGTATTCTTCTCCATCTGCAACAAAGTCACAGTACAGTGTGTCAGACCGTCCGGAGGGTACGAACAGCATACCGCAGTTCTTGCACCTCTTGAAGCCGATGCCTTGCACCAATGTCTGCACCAACTCATAGCGCAGCATATCGTCGATGTTTTCCAATACAACAAACTGCTGCACATCGTAACCATCAGCCTTCTTGCCCAGTTTCATAACAAAGTCAGAGTGCCAGTATTTCCGGAACTCCTCATCGGTCTGTTCCAGTTCGTAATAACGCTGAATGGGTGTCAATCCGTCGATCTCCCGCTGTTCCAGCACCAATGAAAGGGTTGCTTCTACATTCAACTGCCGTTCCTCAATGAGACCCATATATAGCCCGGTCAGCTCCTGCTTAGCAAAGAAAGAGTCGTCTTGAGAATCACCAAAATCTAAGCTCTGAATGTATTTGGTAAGTACATCAGCTTTTTCACCAACCAAGATCCGAGGATCAACCTCACCCTCCAGCAACAGATGAATGTAGGAAAGCACATAAACGGTTAGGTAGTTGTTAGTGCCGATCAATCTGTGACGCATTGCAACTTCCCAAAGGACAGCGGCGATGAAATTATAGTCATTCTTATGCTCTTTGGCTTGCATATAGCGCACCAACAGAATCTCAAATACAGATGTCATAAAGTCCCGGTCAAACCGGATGAAGTCAACCAAGCTTTTGCCGACTGGCTGAAATACAGATACTTCTTCTGTAAATGGCCACTTGATTAAGCTATGTAGATTTCCGTCCTCGATGAAGCTATAGGCAAGGGGACGGTCTTTAATAGGCTCACTCATTTTTTGATCCTCGATTCGACAATGGTTATTCCGAAAATAAATTTTATATATTCGCCATACAAACCCAAAACAGAGATTGCTAACATTAAGAGGGCGACAATAGAAAGTGTAAATTCCTATTGTCGTCATTATAGCACAGCAATCTCTCAAAGTAAACTCCCAACCTGAAAGGAGGCCGCCGGGATGATTTGCGGAGCTGTAAATGCACCTTGACAACTGAATGAGCAGACAAGATGAAGATACCTCTGCCGGGGAGAAGTGCCGCATGCAGCGCACCAACCGGCAGTAACGCCGTGGAGAT
>JAZOWQ010000077.1:0-20753 GCA_045659325.1 Faecousia sp.
TTCTCGCATAGCGATAATAATGGCTTCGTACTCGTTAATCTGTGTATATCTTCTTTTGTTCATAACAATACCCCCTGATGTAATTATCCTACATCAGGGGGTGTTTTGTCTATTGTCCAGTTTTACTGGTTCTGTTCATTGTCTGTCGGGCTGTTTTTGTTTGTGTTTATTCACCCTTCATCAGCTTAACGAGAATCTCGGTGCAGGTTTCAATACCCAAAACACCGCTGTTGAGGCTGATATCGTAGTTCTGGGCCTGACCCCATGACCTTCCGGTGTAGTGCTGATAATTCACCTTGCGGCGCTTATCTTTTTCGTTCAGACGGGCCTGAGGGCTTTTCTCGGACTCGCCGTACAGACGGACAATTCTGTCTGCCCGGAATTCCTTATCGGCATAGATAAAGGTATGCAGGACGTCAGGGCGGTCCTTGAGAATGTAGTCAGCGTTACGGCCCACGATGACGCAGGGGCCTTGTTCAGCCAGCTGCAGGATTACACCGCACTGAATGTTCCACAGAAAGTCAGCAGTAGACAGACCGTTCATAACACCGGGTGTGCCGTGAGATGCAAAGGCATAAGAGAAGATGCTTGTGCCGGGAGAATGCTCGCCGTGCTCTTCTACGAATTTGGGGGCAAAGCCGGATTCCAAAGCAACCTGCTCAACCAGTTCCTTATCATAAAAGGGGATACCCAGCGCTTCAGCCACCTGATGACCGATGGTACGACCGCCGCTGCCGAATTCACGGCTGATGGTGATGATTTTCTTTTCCATAAATTGCCCTCCTTGTTTTGTTGTTAATTTTATTATAGGGGAACAATGAAAAAATGTCAATGATTCTAAAATAGAAACGGGTATGCCAAGCGGCATACCCGTTATAGATTTATTTAATTTTTACACCGCAGACAAGACCGCCGCGGGTGCCTACCACGAGGGTGTTTTCGTATACAGCAGGGGAAGCTTCGATATTGGTTCCCAGATTTACGGTGGACAAGTTGTTGCCCATATAGTCAACCATAAACAGGTTACCAACGGAATCGCCGTAAATGATGAAGGCCTGTCCGTCCTTGTCGTATACCGCAACAGGGGAGCTCCATGTGTAGTTGTTCATGGGCTTCTCCCAAGCAATCTCACCGGTCTTGGTGTCAATCGCTACAATTTTACCGTTCCATTCATTGGGTGTCCGGGCAATGGTGTAGAGGATCAAACCTTCCAGCTGTGTGCCGGGCTTACCAAGGAGGGGAGAGGACTGCACACCGCCGGAAACGCCGCTGACTGTGTAGCAATCAAATTTGTTCTCCCAAACAATCTCACCGGTTTTGGCATTGAGCTTGTAGATGCAGATATATCCCTTGCCGCCATTTGCGGTCCAGTGAAGGGACGGCGCAGTGTAAATATAACCACCGTCCAGCCCATCCCATTCAAAAACGGGAGTGGAGTTGGAGTCATCTCTGGTATCCTGAGCCCATACAAGACTCATTGTGTCCAGATCAATGCAGAAGAACATACCGCCGTTCTCGGAGATATACAGATACCGGTCCACGATTACAGCACTGGGCTCATAACCAATCCAATATGTGCTGTTGTTGGAACGCTTAGTAGTATAACGGGTCTTAACGGTTTCCTCCGGGTCAATTGTCAAAGTGCCTGCGGTTTTGTCATAAACAGTGTTCAGCTTGATGGTGTAAAGCACACCGCTTTCACCGGGCCAAATTAAAGTATCGGTTTCTTTGTCAATCAAAGGTGCAGAGTCAAATGCCGCCCAATCCCGGGTACTGAAGGCATCACTGCCGGTGCGTTCAAAAAGAATACTGCCGTCAATCAGGCTGATGATATACATTTTCGGCACCTTGCTGCCAATGTAGTCACCGGAACCCACATACATAATGGGATAGCCTCTGGGGTCCAAAGAGCCCGCGCCCTTAAAGTTCATTCCGGCATTGATGGGATCCCGGGTAAAAGAGCCGTCATCCAAATCGTAGAAGTAAATATGACCGTCCAAGGTGGCGTAGATGACTTCCACAAGTCCTTCCTTAGCCTTCTTTTCCGCATACATATTCATAATGGCCTTGGTTTCGGCATCCCATTGTACCATCAGGGGCTGACCGGTCCAGCCAACGCCGGGCCAACCGTTCAAGGAACCAACATTGTCCCGTGTCCAGGCTTTGCTCAGACTTCTCTGTTCTACAACGGCTGTGCCGTAGGTGGCGCTGTTGCGGAAGTTATTGCCCCGGAAGGTAGAAATGCCGGGAAGCGCAAAATAATCCTCAGGCTTACCAAAAGAAATGGTCTGTTCTGCCTTGTAGCTTTCCACAAGAGCGCCCTTCTGGATAACTTCCCATTTTATCTCCCAGTTTTCCGGATTGCTGGAATCGGTTAATGCAGGGATAAAGGTGGGGTCAGGAACAGTTTCGGTAGGCTCAGTGGTGTTCTGAGGAGTACTGTCGCTAGGCTGGGTATCCACGTTGCTGTCAGTAGCAGCAGGCGTAGAAACAGAGGGATTACCGCTTGCATCCATCATCTTTTTGCCGATAGAACGGAAACGGATGAAGCAAACCATCGTGCACACAAATACCAAACAGGTGGTCAGGTACATGAGCCGCAGAATGGTGCGCTGGGTTCTGCGGCGGCTTTTGCTGCCTTTTATTTGGGCGGCTGTCAGAGTAAAGGTCACAGATGCCACAATCAAAATGCCCAGAATAACAGCCAGTAAAACCAACGCAGGTTTCATTTGTGCGTGCATCTGGGAGAGAGCTGCATTTGCAGCCAAAACAGGGATATACATACATTTTCCCTCCAGTAGTTCCAAAATTACCTCATATTATACCACCAAATTTCTGCAGACGCAAGGTGTCCGGACGAAATAAACGAGAATTTCAACTTTTCGTTCCACTCATTGAAAAGTCTTTTTTGTTGTGGTATAATTTACCCATTACAAATTAGGAGAAGCCTATGGAAAATATTATTGAAGCGTTAGCGCTGGAACTGAATCAAAAAAGAGAATATGTGGAAAATGTGGTGACCCTTTTGGACGAGGGTAATACCATTCCCTTTATCGCCCGTTACCGGAAAGAAATGCACGGCAGTATGGACGATACCACTCTGAGAAATCTGGAAACCCGGTTGGGTTACCTGCGGAATCTGCAGGAGCGGAAGCAGGAGGTCATTAAGTCCATCGATTCTCAGGAAAAGCTGACCGAGGAACTGGAACAGGCGATTCTGTCTGCTAAAACCTTAGCAGAGGTGGAGGATCTGTACCGTCCCTATAAGCAGAAGCGCCGCACCCGCGCAACGGTAGCCAAGGAAAAGGGACTTGAGCCTTTGGCATTAGCGATATTTGCCCAGACAGGGGAGGACCCCGCTCAGTTGGCCGAGACCTATATCGATCCGGAAAAAGGTGTAGAAACCCTGGAAGACGCTTTGCAGGGTGCATCGGATATTATTGCAGAAATGATTTCTGATGACGCGGATATTCGTAAGGCTCTCCGCGAAAAAATGGAGCGGTTTGCCATTGTGTCAGTGCAGGCAACCGACCCGGAAACAGACAGTGTTTACCGTCTGTACTATAGCTTCTCTGCCCAAGCGCCCCGTCTGTTGAATCACCAGATTTTGGCTATTAATCGTGGTGAACGGGAAGGCTTTTTGAAGGTACCCGCTGCACTGCCCGGTGCGGAAGGACAGGCGCTGGTGTGCCGTATGGCTTTGAAGCCTACCGCTTGGGTTTCTGCCTTTGTAAAGGCAGCTGCCGAGGATGCCTATGACCGGTTGATTGCCCCCAGTGTGGAACGGGAACTGCGGAATACATTGACAGACCGGGCAGCAGAATCTGCCATTGCCAATTTTGCGTTGAACCTGAAACCTCTTTTGATGCAGCCTCCCGTGAAAGGCTTTGTGACCATGGGTCTTGACCCCGGATACCGCAACGGCTGTAAAGTTGCGGTGGTAGACAGTACCGGTCGTGTGCTGGATACCGCTGTTGTATACCCTACCTTCTCAGAAAGAAAGAAGGATGAGGCAATTGCCGTACTCAGCCGTATGATTGGCAAACACGGCGTCAAGCATATTGCTATCGGTAACGGTACTGCCTCCCGGGAAACCGAGGCCATGACTGTGGAAATGCTTCGGAATTTACCCGGTGTGGCCTATATGATTGTCAATGAGGCCGGCGCATCCGTATATTCTGCCTCCAAATTGGCGGCAGAGGAATTCCCCGACTATGATGTAAATCTGCGTTCTGCTGTGTCTATTGCCCGTCGGTTGCAAGACCCCTTGGCAGAACTGGTCAAAATTGACCCCAAGGCTATCGGCGTGGGTCAGTACCAGCACGATTGTCCCCAAAAGCAACTGGACGAAGCCCTTGGCGGTGTGGTAGAGGACTGTGTTAACGCCGTGGGCGTGGACCTGAATACCGCCTCTGTCAGTCTGTTGCAGAAAGTCTCCGGTTTGAACGGTACTACCGCTAAAAATGTGGTTGCTTACCGGGAAGAAAATGGCGCCTTCACTGCCAGAAATCAGTTGAAGAAAGTACCCAAGCTTGGACCTAAGGCCTACCAGCAATGCGCCGGATTCCTCCGTGTGCCGGAGAGTAAGGAAATTCTGGACAATACCGGTGTACACCCGGAAGCATACGAGGCCGCAGAATCCCTGCTGACCCTCTGCGGCTATACCAAAGCCGATGTGGCAAAAGGCAATATCGCAGAATTGCAAACCCGTCTGGAAAACATGGGTATCGAGGAAGCGGCCCAGCGGTGTGGAGTGGGTGTTCCCACTCTTCAGGATGTGGCAAAGGAACTTCAAAAGCCCGGCCGTGACCCCCGTGATGACCTGCCTGCACCCATTCTCCGCACCGATGTGCTGGAAATGAAGGATTTGAAGGTGGGTATGGTCCTGTCCGGCACAGTCCGGAATGTCATCGACTTTGGCGTCTTTGTGGACATTGGTGTCCATCAGGACGGCTTGGTCCATATCTCTCAGGTCTGCAACCGAAAAATCAAACATCCCTCCGAAATTCTTAAGGTGGGCGATGTGGTGAAGGTTGCAGTACTTGATGTTGACGAAAAGCGCAAGCGTATCAGCTTGACCATTAAGGGTGTTCCGAAAGAATAAAACAATCCCGTATGGGCAATGCCCATACGGGATTTGTGCTGTTTTATCAGATTCTGTTGACAAATTACAAAAATGGTGTATACTAAACATAACAATTCAATATTCTGTTGAAACCTTCGGATATGAAATTCAGAACCGAAGGCGGAGGACTCTCTGGAGAACACATTCAGTTGTGTGCCGAAGGTGCAAGGCGAAAGCCGAATCTCTCAGGCAAACGGACGGAGATGCTGTAAATGCTTAGGTTTATGGTATGCTTTTCACAGACAGTCCTTAAGGGATTGCCTGTTTTTATTTGTATTTTTTAGAAAGAAGGACGTTTTTTATGCTGAAAAAAACACTGGATTCTATTGGATTTGTTTCTCAATTTGACCCGGAAATTGCCCAAATGATGGGCCGTGAATTGACTCGCCAGCAGGACGGTTTGGAGCTGATTGCTTCTGAGAACTTTGCTTCTCCTGCTGTGATTGCTGCTATGGGCTCTGTTCTGACCAACAAATATGCCGAAGGCCTGCCCGGTAAGCGTTACTACGGCGGCTGTCACTGCGTGGACGAGCTGGAGAGCCTGTGTATCGAGAGAGCCAAGGCTTTGTTTGGCGCAGAGTTTGCCAATGTGCAGCCCCACTCCGGCGCCAATGCAAACCTTGCAGTAGAGTTGGCTTTTCTGAATCCCGGCGATACCATGATGGGTATGAGCCTTGCCAACGGTGGTCACTTGAC
This sequence comes from Faecousia sp., assembly GCA_045659325.1. Classification (GTDB taxonomy): domain Bacteria; phylum Bacillota; class Clostridia; order Oscillospirales; family Oscillospiraceae; genus Faecousia. The sequence continues at coordinate 5,822 of JAZOWQ010000077.1, forward strand.
CCACGGCAGCCCTGCCAATATTTCCGGTAAGTATTACAATGTGGTTTCCTATGATGTAAACCCCGAAACCGGCCTGATTGACTACGACCAGATTCGGGACATGGCAAAAGCCTCCCAGCCTAAGCTGATTGTTGCCGGTGCATCTGCCTACCCCAGAGCCATTGATTTTAAGATTTTTGCGGATATCGCCCACGAAGTCGGCGCAATCCTGATGGTGGATATGGCCCACATTGCCGGTCTTGTTGCCGGTGGTATGCATCAGAACCCCGTACCTTACGCAGATGTAGTTACCACTACTACCCACAAGACCCTCCGTGGTCCCCGTGGCGGCCTGATTCTGGCGAAGGAAGAGTATGCCAAGAAACTGAATTCTGCCGTGTTCCCCGGCACCCAGGGCGGTCCTCTGGAGCACATTATTGCCGCAAAGGCCGTCTGCTCCAAGGAAGCAGTGCCCCCCGAGTTTAAGACCTATGCCGCCAATATCGTCAGCAACGCCAAGGTAATGGCAGAGGCTCTGCTGGCAGAGGGTTTTGACCTTGTTACCGGCGGTACGGATAACCACTTGATGCTGGCTGACCTGCGTCCTATGCACATCACCGGCAAGGAAATGCAGACCCGCTGTGATGCAAACCACATCACGCTGAACAAGAACGCCATCCCCAACGACCCCGAAAAGCCCACTGTTACCAGCGGGGTCCGTATTGGTACCGCTGCTGTCACCACCCGTGGTCTGGGCGCTGAGGAGATGAAGCAGATCGCCCACTGCGTGGCTCTAACTGCCCGTGATTTTGAGGGTACTGCTAAGGAAGTCAAGGATACCGTCGCGGCAATCTGCGAAAAATTCCCCATGTATAAATAATAGATGCATTAGAAAATATCATAAAAAAGACCAAGTCGCAAGACTTGGTCTTTTCCTTTTTGGTGGACCTGACAGATTCGTTGCATCAATGTTCGGCTCGGTCTAGCCCTCGCCGGCAACACTCGCCCGTGTTGCATTTTAACTTTCGAATCCTCCAGCATAAATGCCATACCAATAAAAGACCACCCTCAAAAGGGTGGTCTTTTATTGGTGGACCTGATCGGATTTGAACCGACGACCCCCACAATGCGAATGTGATGCGCTCCCAACTGCGCTACAGGCCCGTTTCCTATAAATTATAGATAGGTAAGTTTCGTTTGTCAAATGTTTGTGAAAAACAAAATCCTAGTGACAGTATCTTTTTTGTGAAAAATATCTTATAATCAATTAACTATGGAAAAAGAGGTGGTTTTGTGGATCTGCTGGAAGCCCGTGAGGAATACATAAAGGCCAAACGATTGGGCCAAAAAGAGGTCAAGGAACTGCGTTTGCAGGAAAGAAATGAAGAACCGCAGGTGCTGGATGAGCTGATAGGGGAGAACTTTACTCTTTCCACCCAAGATATCGGCTATGTAAATGTTCCTGTGGATAGAATCGTTGGCACCAAAACTGTCGGCCGTATCAGTGCTTTTTCCGCTGGATTTTACCCTCTTTTAGACCCGGAGACGGAGTTTGCTCAAAAGTGGATGCACCTGTGCGCGGACCACATGTCTGACGAAGGTATCCGCAACCCAATTGTCTGCTTCGAATACTTAGGCAATTTCTATATCCAGGAGGGCAATAAGCGAGTCAGTGTTCTGAAATATTTTGGAGCCTCCCAGATTCCTGCCTATGTGCAGCGAATTCTGCCGGAGAGAACAGACGACCCACAAGTGCAGGCCTATTTCGAATTTTTGGAGTTCTATAAAGTTGCCGGATTATATGATGTTTGCTTCCGTGTGCCGGGAGACTATGAAAAGCTTGTATCCTATTTGGGTAGAGATATGGACCAACAGTGGACAGAGCGGGAGCAGAGAACGTTTCGTGCTTATTTCCGCTATTTTAAGGAGGCTTACTATGCCTTGCGAGGTGATAAGCTGGACCTGCTTCCGGAAGAAGCGCTGCTTTTATGGCTGAAGGTATATCCCTTCCGGGATTTAGGTGAAAAGACCGCGGACGAAATCAAGCAGGCCCTTTCTGCTTTGTGGGCAGATATGGTTTCCATCTCTCAGGATACCCCTGTAGAGGTGGATACTGAGGCAGACACGGAACTGAAAGAGAATCTGCTGAATTTGCGGTTGCCTGTCACCTTGAGAGTAGCATTTGTTTACCAGCTTGATCCGGAGACCAGTGCCTGGGCAAAGGGTCATAAGGAAGGCGCTGAGTATATGTATCGGGTGCTTTCTGACCGGGTAGCAATCAGCCACTATTTCCACGCGGATTCCCCTGAAGAAGCGGAGGCTTTGCTGGAACAGGCTGTTGCAGAGGGTGCAAATGTTGTGTTTGCCACCACCCCCAAGCTCAGCCGGGCGACCCTGAAAATGTCCGTGAAATACCCCCGAGTCCGTTTCCTGAACTGCTCTGTAAACGCACCCTATTCCAGTGTGCGTACTTACTATAGCCGTATTTATGAAGCCAAGTTTATCACCGGCGCCATCGCTGGTGCTATGGCCAATAATGACCGTATCGGTTACATCGGTTCCTATCCCATTTTCGGTGTGCCGGCCTCTATCAATGCTTTTGCGCTGGGCGCACAGCTCACCAACCCCCGGGCCAAAATCTCTCTGCGCTGGTCCTGTATGGGCGGCAATCCTGTGGAGGACTTTATTGCCAGCGGCATCAATGTAATGTCCAACCGGGATGTGCCTACTGCAGATAAAAAGTATCTGGAATTTGGCACATACGGCACCTATATGGTGGAAGATGGGATTTTAAGTCCCTTGGGCTCTCCTGTGTGGCTGTGGGGTCATTTCTATGAAAATGTAATTCGGGCCATTCTGAACGGCAACTGGGACAAGGGTCACGATAGCCGCCACGCTCTCAACTACTGGTGGGGAATGGCCAGCGGCGTGATAGATGTCCGTTTGGCAGATACACTGCCGGAGGGTCTTACGCAGCTATGCAATATGCTCCGCGAAGGGCTGCGAAACGGCACCCTTGACCCTTTCAAGAGAAAGCTTGTGGACCAAGATGGCCGTGTGGTTAATGACGGGAGCAGAACTTTGTCCCCGGAAGAACTGCTCCATATGGACTGGCTCTGTGAAAATGTGGATGGCAGCATTCCTGACTTTGATGAAATAGCGCCCTTTGCCAAGGATATGGTCCGGGAACTGGGTGTGCGACGGGATACCATTCCTATGGAGAAGGAGGGTGACCTATGAAAATCCTTGCTTTATCCGATGAAGTATCCAACTATCTATACGAATACTATACACCCGGAAAACTGGCGGATTACGACCTGATTATCTCTTGCGGTGACCTGAAGGCCAGATATCTGTCCTTCTTGGTGACCATGGCAAGAGTGCCCCTTCTGTATATCCACGGTAACCATGATACCGGCTATGCACAGAATCCTCCGGAGGGCTGCGACTGCATCGAGGACAAGCTTGTTGTCTACCGTGGTCTGCGGATTTTAGGTCTGGGTGGCAGCCCTGTCTATAACGGCGGCGCCCACCAATATACCGAACGGCAGATGCGCTGGCGGATCTGGAAACTGAAGCAAAAAATCCGCAAGCACGGGGGCGTGGATATCGTCGTCTCTCACGCACCCCTGGCGGGCGTAGGGGACGGGGACGATTTTGCCCACCGTGGCTTCTACGAATTTCTGAACTTCGTAGATTCCTATCACCCAAAATACTGGCTTCACGGCCATGTCCACCTGAACTATGGGCCGGACAGAACCCGTGAGCGGGAATATAACGGCACCAAGGTTATCAACGCCTGCGAGCGGTATGTGCTTGAAATCCCCGATGCAGAGATCTCTGCTGTAACCAAAAAGGGCGATATCGACTACAGCCACTACGCAAAAAAATAGAGGAGAAACCGTTTGCCTATGGAAACATTACTGTTTGCGATCAACGCAATTATGCCTATTATCCTGCTGATTCTGCTGGGATACTTCTTGAAAAGAAGAAACTTTCTGGATGAGCAGTGGTTTAAAAAGGGCAATAAAATGATATTCCGCGTCTGCCTGCCGGCGATGCTGTTTATCAATGTGTATAACATCGAATCCTTTTCCGAAATCAACTGGACGGCGGTGTGGTATTCCGAGACAGTGATTGTTGTACTCTTCCTGCTGGGCATTGTTCTTGTGAAATGGCTTGTACCCGACGATCGGCAAAAGGGTGTTGTTATCCAGTGTATCTTCCGCTCCAATTTCGGTATCATCGGTCTGCCCCTTGCCGAGGCTCTCGGTGGCGCGGAGGGTGTGGGAATTGCTGCAGTGCTCAGTGCGTTTTCTATTCCTACATTTAATATCCTCGCAACCATCGCTATGACAATGTTTTTGAAGGATAAATCCGGCAAGGTAGATGTAAAGGGGATGGTGAAAAAGATTGTCACCAACCCTCTGAACATCGGTGTTGCTACCGGACTCGTGGTGCTTGCGATCCGCTCTTTCATTCCTGTTGGCGCAGACGGTCAGCTTGTCTTTTCCTTAAAGGACAGCCTGCCCCTTGTGTATAAGACCGTGAACAATGTGTCCCAGATCTGCTCCCCCTTGGCGCTGATTATTCTGGGCGGCTTGTTCGAATTTTCTGCTATTAAAGGTAGAAAGAAGCCGATTATCATCGGCACAGTCGCAAGAATCTTCCTTGCGCCCCTGCTGGGTATCGGCGCAGTAATTCTGCTGACCAAGTATACAGATTTCCAAATGGATATGGCAGCCTACCCGGCGCTCCTTGCCCTGTTTGGCTCACCTATGGCAGTCTCCAGCGCCGTGATGGCCCAGGAGATGGATAACGATGGTGTCCTTGCCGGCCAGCTTGTGGTTTGGACATCCTTCTTCTCCATCATAACCTTGTTCGTATTCATTCTCGCTCTCAGAACATTGGGATATTTGTAAAATAACCACCCTATGGCTTTCCGTGGCCATAGGGTGGTTTAAAAATTTGCACCAAAGCGAGAATTAAGGCAAAAAGAAAACCCCGAAAACCGTGATGGTTTCGGGGTTTTTGTTGTTCTTGAAATAATACAGATTATCTCTTGGAGAACTGGGGTGCGCGACGAGCGCCCTTCAAGCCGTACTTCTTTCTTTCCTTCATTCTGGGGTCACGGGTCAGGAAACCAGCAGCCTTCAGAGAGGAACGGAACTCGGGATTCAGGGTGACCAGAGCGCGGGACAGACCATGGCGGATAGCGCCAGCCTGGCCGGAAACACCGCCACCGGTAACGGTAACGATCAGGTCAACCTTGTCAGCCAGACCCAGAGCAGCCAGGGGCTGACGAACGATCAGCTTCAGGGTCTCCAGACCGAAGTAATCGTCGATGTCACGGCCGTTGATGATGATGGAGCCGGTGCCGTTCTCGAACAGACGAACACGGGCAACAGAGGACTTACGGCGGCCGGTGCCGTAGTTATACTTCTTCTTGCTTTCGTACATAATCAGTTACCTCCCATTAGTCCAGAGTCCATGCTTCAGGCTTCTGAGCAGCGTGGTTGTGCTCAGCACCCTTGCACAGATGCAGACGGCCCAGGCAGTTACGGCCCAGAGTGTTCTTGGGCAGCATACCCTTAACAGCCAGCTCCATAGCGTAGTCGGAGCGATTGTCCATCATAACACGAGCCTTGGTTTCCTTCAGACCGCCGATCCAGCCGGATACACGGTAGTAGGACTTCTGATCCAGCTTCTTGCCGGTCAGGATAGCCTTGTCGGTGTTGATGACGATGACATAGTCGCCGCAGTCAACGTTGGGAGTGAATGTGGTCTTGTGCTTGCCGCGCAGCAGGTTAGCAGCGATCACAGCGGTACGGCCCAGGGGCTTGCCGGCTGCATCGATGACATACCACTTGCGCTGGGTAGTTTCCAGTTTAGCCAAAGTAGTGGACATTATGCTTTCCTCCATATAGGTAATTTATTTTGACAAATTCATGTATAAGCAGTACAATGACTGCAAAACGCTTGATTATTAAACCACATTCAATAGTAATTGTCAACCAAATTTTGAAAAAATTTTACGAAACACCATATAAACTCTTAAAATCTCAAAAAAACTCCCCAATACTCTCAAATGCTAACATTCCACTTTACTTTTTTGGAGGATAAAATATGCAGAAAATGGTAGGTTTGCTGCGCAGATGCGTAGAAGACTATGATATGATAAAATCCGGTGACCGCATCGGTGTGGGTGTGTCCGGCGGTAAGGATTCTCTGGTGCTGCTGGTACTTCTTGCCGAACTGCGGAAATATAATCACCACCCCTTTGATATTGAGGCGATTACCATTGATATGGGCTTGGGAATGGATTACACAGAAATTGAAAAGCTGTGCAAAAAATTGAGCATTCCATTTCATTTGATTAAAACGGAAATCGGCCCCATAATATTTGACCATCGGAAAGAGAAGAATCCCTGCTCTATGTGCTCTAAGATGCGGCGGGGGGCGCTCAACCAAGCCCTGCTTGATTTGGGGCTGAATAAGCTTGCATTGGGTCACCATTATGACGATGCGGTAGAGACTTTTGTGATGAGCCTGATTTACGAGGGGCGCATTAGCTGCTTCCAGCCGGTGACCGACTTAGACAGAACCGGCATTATTCAAATTCGTCCTATGCTCTACATCCACGAAAAAACCGTGGACAGCTTCGCCAACCGGCAGAATCTGCCTGTACTGGCCAATCGTTGCCCTGTGGATAAAAACACCAAGCGTGAGGAGATCAAGCAGCTGGTATATGACCTGTCTGCCACCTATCCCGATTTGAAGGAACGAATCTTCGGTGCAATGCAGCGCCTGCCGTTGCCTGAATGGGGCCCCCAAGGCCGTTATAAAAGACCGAAAGAACAAGAATAATCAATGCCACGCCTGTTGTGCAGGTGTGGCATTTCTTTTGTTAGCTGTATGAAAAAATTTCCACAGGGCATACTGCCAATAGTGAGGAGGCGGTATCGAATGGTAAAAGGAATTTCCCGACAGGTGATTGTGGTCCATTCACCGGATCAGAAACTATTTGAGCAGGCGATTTTTATTCTCAACGACGAGGCAGTAGCCAAGGGCGTGACCGATGAAATGTTACTAAAATCCGCAGATAAGCTGCTCCACAGCTCGCAAAAAGGGAAGAGACCCAGTTTTGCTATGTATAGCTCTGTGTGGGCCGGTATCGGTGCCTTGGTAACTGGACTGGTGTGGCTTCTGACAGTTTTGATTTAACTTGCAAAACTTGTGAATTTATGCTATAATCTCCCGGTATTTGGGAGGTGAGCGGTATGCATATCGGTCCGTTACAAGTGAATAACCCCATAGCCCTTGGTCCTATGGCAGGTGTAACCGATTGGGCGTTTCGTACCATTTGCGCGGAGTTGGGCGCCAATATCACCGTTACGGAGATGGTTTCCTCCCGGGCGTTGGTATATAAGGATAAGAAAAGTGCTGCGCTATTGCGGAAAAACGACGGCAGCCTTTGCGGCGCACAGATTTTCGGCAACAATCCGGAAATTATGGCAGAAGGCGCACGGCTTGCTCTCGAAATTTCCGGCTGTGATTTTATCGACATCAATATGGGCTGTCCTATGCCCAAGATTGCAAACAGTGGTGATGGCTGCGGCCTGATGCGCACACCCGAGTTGGCAGGGGAGATTGTGAAAGCGGTGGTTAAGGCCGTAGATGTTCCCGTAACAGTAAAATGCCGCCTGGGCTGGGATAAGGGCAATATCAATGTGTTGGATTTCACCAAACGTATGGAGGATAACGGCGCAGCCATGCTGACCGTTCACGGCAGAACCCGCAGTATGCTTTACTCCGGCGTTGCCGATTGGGATACCATCACAAAGGTAAAGCAGCAGCTTTCCGTTCCGGTTATTGCCAACGGCGACATTGTGGACGGAGAAACAGCAGTAAAATGCTTAAAACGCACCAAAGCCGACGGTATCATGATCGGCAGAGCCACCTTCGGTAATCCCTGGGTATTTTCCGATACTGTGGCAGCCCTTTCCGGCAATACCGATTATCAGCGCCCGCCTTTGGCAAAACGAATTGACACCGCAGTGCGGCAATTTGAATTTGCCTTAGAAGATAAGGGCGAGCATATCACCTGCCTGGAGGCAAGAAAGCATTTTGCTTGGTATCTCCGTGGTGTTGCCTACGCGTCCTATTATAAAGAGCAGATTTCCTCTATTCAAAAAATGGAAGACATTTACCGCATCGCCGAAGGCATCCGCAAAGATTTGCAATAATTGTAAGGAATGCTTTTTCCATCGTTTCGCAAACTACCATAGAGGTGGTTTTGTGAAACGATGGATTTCTTTTGTGCTGATTTTTGCGTTACTCCCTATCGTTCCTGTAAATGCAGAGCCGATTAAATGGGTCAATTTTGATGTACCCTACGAATCCCTTAAGCTTGCCATGGATACGGATATTGCTACGTCTGAGCAGGAAAAGCACATCAGCTGGATCGATATTTTGGCGCTGTCTGCCTGCAGAACAGGGGGCAAGTGCGGTTTAACCTCTGTAAAAAAAGCGGTCAAGGATTTGCAAGGGGATAAATCACCCGAAGAGTTGTTGGGCGACCTATATAAATACTATTCTTATTACCACGAAGCCTACACGGCGGTGCTGGGCGGCCTTTTGGGTAACTACTCCGTGGAAATCGACGGACAGTGGAAGTCTGCCTACGGCTTAAAAGCTTTCAGCCCAATTGCCGCAGGCTACGGATATAGCCACTGCTCCGATTTTGGCAACAGTCGCAGCTTCGGTTTTGCCCGAAAGCACTTGGGCAACGACTTGATGGGCGGTCTGGGAACACCCATTGTGGCGGTGGAAGGCGGTGTGGTGGAAGCTCTGGGCTGGAATCGTTACGGCGGCTGGCGGATCGGCATCCGTCTCTTTGACTCGAAACGATACTATTATTATGCCCACCTGCAAAAAGACACACCCTTTGCCAAGGATATGTATGTGGGCAAAATCGTCCAGCCGGGGGATGTGATCGGATTTATGGGCCGCACTGGTTACTCTGACAAAGAGAATACCAATAATATAGAAACCGTCCACCTGCATTTTGGTATGCAGCTCGTGTTTGATGAAAGCCAAAAAGAGTGTAATTCCGAGATCTGGATTGACGTATATGATATTGTACGGCTACTCAGCAATCACCGTAGCAGCGTCAGGAAAATAGACGGGATTTATACCCGTGTATACCCCTTTGTGGATTTGGACACACAGATGCTGCTGGAGGGGCAATAATTTGTATAATTTTTATGGAATCTCTGTTTGACAAAAGGGTACTTCTATGCTACAATTTTCTAGATAATGTAACATAGGAGGGGTACGGAATGATGGGCGCTGAAATGAAGGTCAAAGCGATTGGCTTTTGTGATGGTGTCACTATTTCCTCTTTTGCTCCGTTGATGCAGGAACTGTCCTTTGATGACGTATCTGAATATGCTGTTTTTCCCGGCTTCTGTGATGTGCATGTGCATTTCCGTGAGCCGGGATTTTCTTATAAAGAGACCATCGAGAGTGGCTCCAAGGCATCCGCCAGAGGTGGGTATACGGCAGTGTGCACCATGCCGAACCTGAACCCTGTGCCGGATAGCGTAGCGCATCTGGCTGAGCAGAGGAAATTGATTGACGAGCAGGCGGTAATCCACGTCTATCCCTACGGCGCGATTACAGTAGGGGAAAAGGGCGAAACCCTTGCGGACTTAGAGGGAATGGCAAACGACTGCATTGCATTTTCCGACGATGGACGGGGCGTGCAGAGCGACGATATGATGCGTGAGGCTATGCAGAGAGCCAAGGCGTTGGGTAAAATGATCGTAGCCCACTGCGAGGTCAACGACCTGTTGAAGGGTGGATATATCCACGATGGTCAGTATGCCGCAGAGCATAACCACAAGGGCATCTGCAGCGCCAGTGAATATGAGCAGATTGCAAGAGATTTGAAGCTTGTGGAAGAAATTGGCTGCGCCTACCATGTGTGTCACATCTCCACCAAAGAGAGCGTGGAACTGATTCGTCAGGCGAAAGCAAAGGGCTTGGACGTAACTTGCGAAACCGGCCCTCACTACCTGACTATGGACGACAGCTTTCTGCAGGAAGACGGTAGATTCAAAATGAACCCGCCCTTGCGGGACAAAGCGGATAGGGAAGCGCTGGTTGCCGGTATTGTGGACGGCACAATCGATATGATTGCCACCGACCACGCACCCCACAGTGCCGAGGAAAAAAGTAAGGGGCTTGCCGGAAGCGCCTTCGGCGTGGTTGGCATTGAAACGGCTTTCCCGGTGATGTATACCCACTTGGTGCAAACCGGTGTGATCACCTTGGAAAAGCTGATTGAACTGCTCAGTACCAATGCCCGGAAGCGGTTTAGACTTCCTGCAGGCGGTGACTTTACGGTGTGGAATCTAAGTAAGGCGTTTACTGTAGATCCGGCGCAGTTCCTGTCCAAGGGCAAGGCGACTCCCTTTGAAGGCTGGAAGTTAAAAGGTGAATGTTTGCTGACCGTCTGCGACGGCAAGGCAGTGTATAAAATGGAGGAATGAGAAATGGCGAAGAGAACAGACTTAAAAAAGATTTTGATTACCGGCTCCGGCCACATCGTCAACGGTCAGGCAGCTGAATTTGACTACGCAGGCACACAGGCGTGTCTTGCTTTGAAAGAAGAGGGCTATGAGGTTGTTCTGTGTAACTCCAACCCCGCCACCATTATGACCGACACTACCATCGCCGATAAGGTGTATATGGAGCCTCTGACGCTGGAGTACGTGGCAAAGATTATCCGCTACGAGCGTCCCGATGCCATTCTGCCCGGTATCGGTGGCCAGACCGGTCTGAACCTGGTTATGCAGCTGGAGAAGAAGGGCATCTTGAAGGAGTGCCGCGTGGAACTGCTGGGTACTTCCAGCGAATCCATTGAGCGTGCTGAGGACAGAGAACTGTTTAAGGAACTGTGCCAGTCTATCGGTGAGCCTGTTATTCCTTCTGAGATTACCTATTCCATCGAGGAAGCCAAGGAAGCTGCCAAGCGCATTGGCTATCCCGTTGTTCTTCGTCCTGCCTTTACCCTGGGCGGTACCGGTGGCGGCTTTGCTTACAGCGAAGAGGAATTGGTTGAAATCGGCCTGAACGCATTTAAGCTTTCTCCTGTTCATCAGGTGCTGATCGAGAAGTCCGTGAAGGGCTACAAGGAGATCGAGTTTGAGGTTATGCGTGACGGCAGCGATCACGCCATCACCATCTGCGGTATGGAAAACATTGACCCCGTTGGTGTCCATACTGGTGACAGTGTGGTTGTTGCGCCCATTATGACCCTGAACGACCACGACCTGAAGATGCTGAACGATTCTGCCATCAAGATCATCAAGGAACTGAAGATCGCCGGCGGCTGTAACGTGCAGTTTGCTCTGAATCCCCACACCTCTGAGTACTACCTCATCGAGGTCAACCCCAGAGTTTCCCGTTCCTCCGCACTGGCATCCAAGGCGTCCGGCTATCCCATCGCTCGGGTGACTGCCAAGATTGCTGTGGGTATGGATCTGGAGGATATCAAGATTGCCAAAACCAATGCTGCTTTCGAGCCGAAGCTGGACTATGTGATTGCCAAGCTGCCCCGTTTCCCCTTCGATAAGTTCACCTCCGCAACCAACAAGCTGGGCACCCAGATGAAGGCCACCGGTGAGGTTATGGGTATCGGCTCTAACCTGGAGGAGGCCCTGTTGAAGGGTATTCGCTCCTTGGAAATCGGCGCAAACCACCTGTACCTGTCCAAGTTCGACAATATGAGCGTGGAGGAAATGCTTGATTATATCAAGGAATTCCGCTCTGACAATATCTTCGCCATCGCAGAGCTTATGTACCACGGTGTGTCTGTGGAGAAGATTCACGAGATCACCCAGATTACACCCTACTTCCTGGAATCCATTCGCAAGATCATTGATATGGAGGAAGTTCTCCGTGTCAAGGTGAACGATGTGGACACCCTGAAGCAGGCAAAGGTGATGGGCTTCAGCGATAAGTATATCGCAAGACTGTGGAACTGCGCAGAAATGGACGTTTATAAGCTGCGTAAGGCAAACAAAATGTTCCCCGTATTCAAGATGGTGGACACCTGCCATACCGGCGCATATATTCCGTACTTCTACTCTTCCTACACCGGCGAGAACACCTCTGTGCTTACCGATAAAAAGAAAATTGTGGTGCTTGGCGCAGGCCCCATCCGTATCGGACAGGGTGTGGAATTTGACTACTCCACCGTTCACTCTGTTATGACCATTCGGGACGCCGGCTACGAAGCAATTATTATTAACAACAACCCCGAAACCGTTTCTACTGACTACACCACCGCTGACAAGCTGTACTTTGAGCCTCTGACTCCCGAAGATGTTATGAACATCATCGAGTTTGAGAATCCCGAGGGCGTGGTTGCCTCTCTGGGTGGCCAGACCGCTATCAACCTGGCACAGCCCTTGGTCGATCGTGGTGTGAAGATTATCGTCACCGACTGCGCTGCTATTGATAAGGCAGAAGACAGAAATGCCTTTGAAAACCTGCTGAACGAGCTGAATATCCCCCGGGCTAAGGGTCAGGCCGTCACCAAGCTGGAGGACGGTGTTGCTGCCGCTGCAGAGATTGGTTACCCTGTGCTGGTGCGTCCCTCCTTTGTTTTGGGCGGCCGCGCTATGCAGATCGTAGCCAACGAGGAGCAGCTGCGCCACTACCTGCGTACTGCTGTTGAAATCGACGAGGACAAGCCTGTTCTGGTTGACAAGTATATCGAAGGCCGTGAGGTGGAGATCGATGCCATCTGCGACGGTCGTGACGTGTTCGTTCCCGGTATTATGGAGCTGGTAGAGCGTACCGGTGTCCACTCCGGTGACTCCATCTCCGTCTATCCCACCTTCTCCATCTCCAACAAGGTCAAGGGGATCATTCTGCAGTATGCCAAGAAGCTGGGTCTGGGTATCGGCATTGTAGGTTTGTTCAATATCCAGTTCATTGTGGATAAGGACGACAATGTGTTCATTATCGAGGTAAACCCCCGTTCTTCCCGTACCGTTCCCTTCCTGTCCAAGGCCACAGGCTACTCCCTGGCAGATATTGCCACCGAGGTTATCTTGGGCAAGAGCCTGAAGGAACAGGGCCTGTTCGATATTTATCCCGAGGAGAAGGACCGCTGGTATGCCAAGGCACCCGTATTCTCCTTCAATAAGATTCGCGGCCTGGATGCTTACCTGTCTCCCGAAATGAAGTCTACCGGTGAAGCCATCGGTTATGACAGCACTATGAACCGCGCTCTGTATAAGGCTCTGCAGGCCTCCGGTATGCACCTGCAGAACTACGGTACTGTTTTTGCAACCATTGCTGATAAGGACAAGGAAGAGGCACTGCCCCTGATCCGTCGGTTCTATCAGCTGGGCTTCAATATCGAAGCTACCGAGGGTACTGCAAAGTTCCTGAAGGCCAACGGTATTCGTACCCACATTCTCAAGAAAATCCACGACAACAGTGAGGAGATTCCCAACGCACTGCGTCAGGGCCATATCGCCTATGTGATCAACACCAGAGACCCCGGCAGCAATGGTGATGACGGTGTGCAGATCCGTCAGCTTGCAACAGAGTTCAATGTATCTTTGTTCACTGCGCTGGATACTGTTAAGGTTCTGCTGGATGTTCTGGAGGAAACCACTCTGACCATCTCCACAATTGATGCTTGATTTGCTATTGTAGGGCAGGGGCTTGCTCCTGCCGGACAATACTATGTCAAATGGAGGAAACAATGAAACAATCGATTTTTACTATTGTCAGCAATATTGCATTGACTGACAGTGTTTATAAAATGGTGTTGCAGGGGGATACCTCTGCAATCACCGCCCCCGGCCAGTTTGTAAACCTGCAATTGGCTGGTTTGTACCTGCGTCGCCCCATCTCCGTCTGCGACCTGGAAGGGGACAAGCTGACAATTGTTTATAAGGCAGTTGGCAAGGGTACCGAGCAGATGTCCCGAATGGGAGCAGGGGAGAAGGTTGATATTCTCACCGGCCTGGGCAACGGCTATGACCTGACTTTGTCCGGCGATAAGCCCGTTCTTCTGGGTGGCGGCGTAGGTGTTCCCCCTATGTACCTGCTTGCCAAGGAATTACTGAAACAGGGCAAGAAAGTTTCTGTAATTCTGGGATTTAATACAAAATCCGAGATTTTTTATGAGCAGGAATTTAAAAAGCTTGGCTGTGATGTGACCGTCACCACCGTAGACGGAAGCTACGGCACCAAGGGCTTTGTAACTACCGCCCTGGAAACGATCGATTATACTTATTTCTACACCTGCGGCCCGGAGCCGATGCTGAAGGCTGTGTATAAGGCATCCAACACCTCCGGTCAGATGAGCTTTGAAAAGCGTATGGGCTGTGGCTTCGGTGCTTGTATGGGTTGCTCCTGCAAGACCCTGACCGGTTATAAGCGTATCTGTAAGGAAGGCCCTGTGATGAAAAAGGAGGAAATCTTATGGGAAGATTAAGTGTTGACCTTTGCGGAATCACCCTTGATAATCCTGTGATTCCTGCCTCCGGTACCTTTGGCTACGGCTATGAGTACGCAGAACTCTATGATATCAACTGTCTGGGTACATTTTCCTTTAAGGGTACTACCAAAGAACCCCGTTTCGGCAACCCCACACCCCGTATTGCGGAGTGTACTGCCGGCATGATTAACGCAGTAGGCTTGCAGAATCCCGGTGTGGAAAAGGTTATTTCCGAGGAATTGCCCAAACTGAAAAAATGCTTTAATAAGCCTGTGATGGCGAATATCAGCGGCTTCTCTGTGGAGGAGTATGCCTATACCTGTGAAAAGCTGGACAGGGAAGAGCAGGTAGGCTGGCTGGAAGTGAATATAAGCTGCCCCAATGTCCATGGGGGCGGTATGAGCTTCGGAACTGACCCGCGCG
>JAZOWQ010000078.1:0-13144 GCA_045659325.1 Faecousia sp.
TATCAAATGTGCTCCGTATTGGAGACCATCAATAAAGGCTTTGTGTTCGTAGGCACTGCAAAGGCGGCAGCAGAGGTTAAAGACGGCGTTGTTATCTTCCAAGGAAAGTAAGCATAGGAATTCTTCCAGTTCTTTGAAGCCGTCGCTAATCTCCGGCGGGTCGGATTCGTGGGATTCTGCGTAGGCTTGATAAAGCTGATCCAGGACGGTGGTGCAATCGCTGTCACCGGGATCAAAGGGATGAGTATCTATGTAGGCTTTCAGCCAAACTGTGATCTTATCCATGGTGGCACCTCCTGGCTCGCTGGAGCTTCACCAAAAGCTCGTTGATAGCATCCGGGTATCTGCCTTGCGCAATCAGTTTGTTGCGGAAGTGAAGTAAGCCATGGAGCATCAGCCGGTATTCTGACGGGCCGAGTACTAATATTCTTTTAGGCTGCCTCATACACAGATCCACTCCTTTCAAACGACCTCTGCGCCCCGGTTGCGGATATTGTTCATCTTCTGCATCCACTCCATTTGGCTGGCGGCCTTTAGTTGCTCTGTGATGCCTTCCTGCTCTGCGAGTTGCAAAGTCAAACGGTCATACATTTGTGTGGCGGCACGGTCAACTTCTTCAAGATGGGCATTCAGTGTGTCGCTGAGCATCATCGCTGTGTAAAGTGCCTTCTGATGCTCACGCAGATACTTGCGGCGGCGTTCACCCCAAACGCCCACTTTCGGGCACTCCGGCACATCAAGGTTAGGCAGTAAATAGTTGCCGTTCTGTTGATAGTTACCGCCCATTATTTCGTATGTAGATTTCATAATTGGTTCCTCCTTTTGTTTTTCTGCTGTCATTTTACCAAAAGCTTCGTGAAATGACGAATCTACGGAGGATGAAAATTCTAGGATTTGTTGGGACAGGGATCATTAATATCACAGAAACTTGATTTTTTCGATAATTTCCGATATAATTATTTTACGGTGGGCACTTGAACCACCAAGGCAGCCGTGTGGGTGTGTTCCCATGCGGCTTTTACTGTTAGTCTGCCATGCAACGGAGGATGATCGTATGTTCTATTCAGATAAACCCATTAGTTCTGACAGCGAAGACCAGCTTAACCGCAAAGGATTCGCCAAACTCCTTGCCCACACCCTTGTACACCTTGACAGTAGTGACACGTTTACTGTTGGCTTGTTTGGGAAGTGGGGATGTGGCAAAACCTCCCTCGTCAATATGACACTGGCAGAGGTTAAGAATATCCAAGCTCGAGACAATACAGATAATGGCATCATCGTTGTACACTTTGAGCCATGGAACTTTACTGACACTAACCAACTGTTAACGCAGTTCTTTGTCCGCTTAGCGAATGAGTTTCAGAAGAAGGGCGATGAAAATCTTACCAAAATCGGAAAGGCATTGGAGAACTACTCCGAGGCATTCAGCCTTTTGGAGCTTATTCCCGCTGTGGGTGGGCCTATTGCTGCGATTGGCAAGTTGGGAGCATCCTTGGTAGGTCGTAAGATGCAAAAGGGACTGGATGAGCGTGATATACTGCAGCAGAAAGAGAAGGTCATCAAAATGCTGAAGGAGCAGTCCAACCGCATTTTGGTAATTCTTGATGATATTGATCGTTTAAGCAACGAACAAATACGCTATGTGTTCCAACTGATCACCTCGGTAGCTAGATTCCCCAATACAACATATCTTTTGGTCTTTGACAAGGAAATCGTTGTAGAAGCTCTGAAGGATGTCCAGAGCGGAAACGGACAGGACTACCTTGAAAAGGTCATACAAATGCCCATCCAAATTCCCGATATACAGCGTACAGATTTGCGTAACGCACTGTTTGCACGCTTAGAAGAAATCAAAGATGATTTCAAGGAACTCGGATATAACCAGAATCATTGGCAACGACTGTTTGGCACATGCGTAGACCCCTTCGTAACGCACTTGCGAGATATAAACCGGCTGTGTAATGCGTTGCGGTTTAAACTGACAGGTATATCTTCTGAAATCGATTTTACAGATATGATCGCAATCTCTGTGTTGGAAATACACCACCCGCTGGTTTATGAATGGATCAAAAACAACAAATCCATTCTAACCGGCGAAAATGACTATTCCACCTTGGGGGTTGAACGCTCCCAAAAAGATTGGTTAGAATACTATACCGAGGTATTGCGCAGCTTGGTTCGTTTGGAACGTCCCGATGGCCCTAACGAACAAGACACCAAGCTTGTCATAAAGGCTCTAGCTGATCTGTTTCCACACTTTGGTCATAGAGTTGGTACAACCTATGAGGTTTATGATACTGCCCTATTTGGCCGGAATAATCAAATTGCGCATCCGGACAAATTTGATCGGTATTTTCAGCTGAGTATGGACAGCATGCCGTATAAAACGGCTGATGTCCGCAATATCGTTTATCATTTTAGGGAAGACGATATTACGGCTTTTCTCCTTGATCAAGAGCGGAAGGGCACAAGCTACGAACTGCTGGAAGACATCAAGGCTCGAATCACAGAAATGCCTGGAGAACGAGCAAAAATTCTTGTCAGGGCATTGTTCAGATCTATGAAGAATCTAAATCAAACCGTGCGTAGAAGCTGGCTTTCTATGAGTACAGGGGCCTATGCGGAACACATGATGTTGGATCTCATAGAACGCATACCCGCAGATGAACGAGTAATATTCATCTCTGAATTAATAGAAAACGCCGATCTGGATGCACTGCAATCTATTGCAGTTGTCATCAATATGATCGAATTGGGGTATGGACGCTTAGCTGCAGAAGGACAGGAACGGAACTACAAGAAAGTAATCACCTTGGAAGAGCTGCTTTCGGTCGAAACTGTTTTTACTGCCCGTGTGAAAATAATCCTTGAAGAAAAGAGTCTGTTCGACTTTTCCCAGTGGGGCATAGTATATTTTCTGCTGAATTCTTTTGATCCCGAATACACCAAAGGGTATTTGGAAAAGGCTCTAGCTAGCGACAAAAATGTGCTAAGATTCCTTGCTCGTTTTGTAACTACTTGGACAGGTTCAGGGACGGAGTATGAGGTTCAGAAAGGATATACGGATCTTTTCTCTGCTGATCGTGTCCTTGAAGCAATTGAGGTCTGCCGAAAAGACGGGACATTTTTCAGTCTCTCTGAAGAACTTCAGCATAAGTGTGCAGCGTTCTTCCTAGCAAACTCGGGCGATCCTCGTTACAGTGGTGGAGCATATCAATGCGATACCGAAGAAGTAATCGCTTCCTGGAAAGCATAATAAAACACCCCGCACCTTAGCAAAATACCCGGGTGCGGGGTTTCCTCATATAAGTAAATGCTGTGCATATATTACTTGCTATTAATATCTGTTGTTGTCATTTAAGATACAAAGATTTACCTTTTTGAAGTATTGTGGTATAATGCGTTTTATCTAGATAGGGAGGTACAAATGTGTTTGGACTATTATCAGAAACAATGATTGCAGTTTTATCGACATTGCTTTCCGCACTTACTGGGGTAAGCGTCAGCGTTATTGAGCTATTTTACAAAAAGAAACGACTTCTTGCCAACGAGAAAAAACAGCAGGAAATCCTTTCTGGAAAAATTGAAAAATTGACACAATCACTCCACGAATCTTCCCAATTAATGATTGAGATTGAAGCGGAATTTGATCGTCAAAAGAAACTTGCAGAAAAGTGGAAAGAGGAGGCAGCGACATCGCAAATAATTGCTGCTATGAACCAAGATGAAATAAATGCCGTGACGAAGTTATTTGGAAACCAATTAGAAAAGGAAAACAAAAAGTCTGGTCGTCAATCTTGGTGGTGGAGTCTGTTTTTCTGTCTTCTTGGCATAGTTGGTGGCTATATCCTTGCGCGTCTTTTCCCCATATCATAATGTTTTACATACTTAAGGTGAACGACCAATTGGTCGTTCACCTTTTTCGCTATTGGTTATAAATAAGGTAATACCTATTGTTGCTTATGTGTGTGTTTCTGCCGGTATTTTGTTAATTTAAGTCAAGTCCGTTATGAACACCCGTACCAAACAAAAAAGAGAGGCTTTCGGCCTCTCTTTTTTATTTGTTTCTTATTTAAGGTCCTTTTTATTGAACTTCAAGAGGCCCAGTCCGGTAAAGCCCAGCAGGCCGGTGAGAGCGGGAATGGTGAGGTACAGCACGTCCTTAAGGGTGTACTTTGTACCCATACCGATATATGCCGCTGCATTTCCTACATTGATTCGGTCGATAAAGCGCAGAATCTTGATAGTGCGCTCACCGCCGTTGGCTGCTTCCAAAACACTAATAATGACCTGCATAATGCTGCCTGCCATGACAAGGGCGAAGACAATTGCTACAAACAAAACAATGACAAGACCCACATTCTTCATACTTGCGCACAGCCAGGAAAGCATTGCTGCCACACAAAGAAGTACAAGAATTTCAAAGGCCAGAGATTCCAGGAAATACCAGAAATCCGAAAGGGTGAAGGGTGTGGACTGGTAATCGAAAAACAGCAGGCTGATGCCCAGAGTCATAAAGGCGTGGAGCATCATAACTGCAATCAGTACTGTTGCGCAGGTGATAAGGAGCGACAAATAAATGGCGGTGCGGCTTTTGCCTGCGATAATTTTATTGCGAATAGTGCCGAAGGAAAAATCCTTACACAGCACAATGGCAAGCAGAACCGGAGCAATGAGCCCTAAATTGTTTCCCAGAGAAAAGGAACCGAAAAACTGCGCTTTGCCGGTGATGAAGCCGGAAAGCATACCCATAGCCATCTCGTCATCCACAATACCGCTCCCGGAGAATATGACCGCATACAGCAGGGGTGTGATTGCTGCAAATACCACGGCCAGAATGCCCATAACAATCAGAAGCTTATCCTTAAATACACGCCGAAAATCCGATTTTAAAAGTCCCCTCATTGCTTGGCACCCCCAATCACCGAAAGATAGTAATCTTCAAAACTGGTTTCGCTGCAGTTAACACTTAAAATTTTAACACCGCTGCCGATGACCGAGGAAAGCAGGGCAGTCAGATCCACATCGCCGATAATTTTAATGCCGTCGGGTGTATATTCCAGTTTGTTCTCTACACAACTTTTTACCACCTCGGCAAGCTTTTGGGCGTCGTCTGCGCTGATGACAGTAGATTTGGCGCACTCATTATGCAACTGTTCTGCGGTGATTTCTTTAATGAGCTTACCCTTTGAGATGATGCCGTACTTAGTGGCCACCAGAGAAAGCTCGGTAAGAATATGAGAGGAAATCAGGAAGGTGATGCCCCGTTCCCGGTTCAGCTTCAGGATCAGCTCCCGGATGCTTACAATACCTGCGGGATCCAATCCGTTCATAGGCTCGTCCAGAATCAAAAACTCCGGGTCGCCCAGCAGCGCCATAGCAATGCCCAGCCGCTGCCGCATACCAAGAGAGAAATTGCTTGCGTGCTTCTTTTCGCCGTAAAGCGCTTCCAGTCCAACATCAGTAAGAACAGAACGGATTTTTTCGTCATCGTCAATGCCGAGAATGGCGCATTGGGTTTTTAGGTTGTCGTAGGCAGACATATTCATATAGATGGAAGGACTTTCCACTATGGCGCCAATACGGCTCCTTGCTTTGCCGATTTCTCTGGCCCGGTTATTGACACCGAAAAGCGCAAAACTGCCGGAATTGGGGAAAATCAGTCCTGTGAGTAACCGGATAACGGTGGTCTTGCCGGAACCGTTTTCGCCTACGAAGCCGTAGATATCACCCTGGTCAATATGCATGTTGACTGCGTTTACCGCAGTGCTTTTTTTATATTTCTTGGTGAGAGCATTGGTAGAAAGTATGTTGCCCATACAAATCCCTCCTTTATTACATATAAATTTTAATGCAAAATCCTTTCTGTGTCAATGATTTCAGCAAAAGAGGTCTGTAACACCTTTTTCATGAAATCCATAGAATAAAAAGAGATTTTGCCTTGGGTTATAGCGAAATCTAAGTTACAATATGAGATAAAATAACCTATGAGAGGGTTTTATTATGATTTATCAAAATATTTTGGATGCCATTGGACATACGCCTATTGTCCAGCTGAACCGTATTGTCCCCAAAGATGCGGCCCGTGTGTTAGTGAAATACGAGGGTTTGAATGTTGGTGGTTCTATCAAAACCCGTGTGGCCTACAATATGATTCAGGATGCCATTCGGCAGGGGAAACTCACCAAGGATACCATTATTGTAGAACCTACTTCAGGCAATCAGGGTATCGGCCTGGCGCTGGTGGGCGCAGTGATGGGTTATAAGGTGCGGATTGTTATGCCCGACTCTGTCAGTGTGGAGCGGCGGAAGCTGATGCGCCACTACGGTGCGGAGGTGGTGCTGGTCCACGATGCCGGCAATATCGGCGATGCCATTGAGGCCTGCCTGCAGACTGCTATGCAGATGCAGCGGGAAGACCCCAATGTCTATGTGCCCCAGCAGTTTGCAAACCCGGCCAATCCTATGATTCACCGCCATCAGACTGGCCTGGAAATCCTGGAGCAGGTGGGCGGCCCGATTGACGGCTTCTGCTCCGGTATCGGCACCGGCGGCACTATCACCGGCATCGGTGAAACCTTGAAAGCCCTGAATCCCCATATGACCATCTGGGCGGTTGAACCGGCCAATGCGGCTATCCTTGCCGGTGGCACTGTGGGTACCCACCTGCAGATGGGCATCGGTGACGGTTTGATTCCGGAGATTCTGAACCAGAATATTTATGAGGATATTTACATCGTCAGCGACGAGGAAGCGCTGGAAACCGCCCGCAAGCTTGCCCGGGAGGAAGGTCTGATGTGCGGCATTTCCTCCGGCACCAATGTGGCGGCTGCAATCCAGCTGGCCAAGAAGTTAGGGCCCGGAAAAACTGTGGTCACTGTCCTGCCGGATACCGCTGAGCGGTACTTCTCTACACCTCTGTTTGATTTATAATAAAACAAAAGCAGATACCCGGCTCGGGTATCTGCTTTTTTGTTAATTCTTGTTCAGTTCTCTTGCACTGGTGCGGCCTTCCGGCTTGATTTCGCCAACAGCAAGCAGAGAGCGCTTTGTCAGAGCAGGACCCACAAGCTCGTAGACCAGTACTGCAAATAGCACTACATTTCGGGTGAGGTGGCCATCCGGCAGGGAAGCGGCGGTGAGAGCCATACCCAGCGCCACACCTGCCTGAGGCAAAAGGGTGATGCCCAGATTGTCGGTGATGGGCTTGGACTGCCTTGTCAGGGCGCAGCTTGACATAGCGCCGAAATATTTACCGGCAGAACGGGCGATAATGTAAATAACGCCCACCAGAATGGTAATGGGATTGGAGAGAATCTCCAAATCCAGTTCAGCACCGGAGATCACAAAAAACAAAACATTCAGCGGCATTGTCCAGCCTTCAATACGGCCCATCAGCTCCTCGGAGGTGTCGCAGATGTTGCAGAATACAGTGCCGGTCATCATACAAACCAGCAGAAGGCTGAAGCCGCAGTGAACAGGACCGATGTGGAATTTCAGGGTAGACAGACCTACCGTCAACAGCACAAAGGCCACAGAAATGGTCATACGCTTACTTCTGGAGTGGAAGAAGGTCTCCACCCAGTTGAGGAGCCAACCCATCAGACTGCCCAATGCAATAGACAATACGATCTCCACAATAGGCTCCACCACAACTGCCAAAACACTTGCCTGTCCGTGGGACAGAGCAGTGGCGATGCCAAAGGAAATGGAGAACAGTAGCAGACCGATGGCATCGTCAATGGCAACCACCAGCATTAGCAGCCGGGTCAAAGGACCGTCGGCCTTGTACTGCCGAATAACCATCAAGGTTGCCGCCGGTGCGGTAGCAGATGCAATTGCACCCAACACAATGGCACAGGGAAGGGTGATCACATTGGGGAACAAAAGATGCAGGATAATCAGCACGATATCCACTGCAACAGTGGTAACCACCGCCTGCAGAATGCCGATGATAATTGCGGGCTTGCCCATAGCCTTCAGCTGAGTGAGGCGGAACTCATTACCGATGGTAAAGGCAATGAAGCCCAGCGCGGTCTGGGTAATAACCTGCAAGCCTTCCACCTGATGAAGGGAGTTAAAACCTAGTCCGGGCACATTCAATCGTCCCAGACAGAACGGTCCCAAAAGCAGACCTGCCACCAGATAAGCGGTAACGGCCGGCAAGTTCAGCAGTTTTGTCAGACGGGAGAGCATCAGACCGCCCACCAAGGCGGCGGCCAGACAAATTAAGTAAGTTTCCATGTAAAGATTCCTTCTTTCCCAAAGATGTTTGGTCTGAAGGGGTTGTCTGAAAGGGCAACATTCCATAAGAAAGTATTGTCCAAGGAGGCGGCCTCTTTAGATCGTTTTTACCGCCCCGTATTCTACCACCAAATACACAATGTTTCAAGGGTAAAAACAACCAAATCTATCCATAAAAACCGTAATGTTTTTTACATTTAAAAGAGCTTGGCTGGGATGCCTCCTACCTTGCAAACAGACGGGGCATGTGGTATTATATTTTCAATAAATAAAGGAGGTAAAAAATGAAGTCGGACAAGAAAATTTTACTTGCGTTTTTATTGAACACATTTTTTGCAATCTTTGAATTTGCGGGCGGCGCTTTTACAGGCAGTATTGCCATCATCTCTGATGCCATTCACGATATCGGAGATGCTTTTAGCATTGGCGCATCCTACGTGCTGGAAAAGGTGGGTGGCAAAAAGCCCGACAATAAATATACCTATGGCTACTACCGTTATTCGGTTTTAGGTGGGGTGATTCAGTCTGTGATTCTCCTTTGTGGCTCTGTGCTTGTAGCCTATAATGCGGTGCTCCGCCTGATCAATCCGGTGGATGTGAATTACAACGGTATGATTTTGATTGCGGTAGTTGGCTTTTTTGTCAATTTCGCCGCGGCTTATTTCACCTCCGGCGGGGATTCCATCAATCAAAAGGCAATCAATCTGCATATGCTGGAGGATGTGCTGGGCTGGGCTGTTGTATTGACCGGCGCGGTGGTGATGCGCTTCACCGATTGGTGGTTCTTAGACCCGGTGCTGTCCATCGGCCTTGCAGTGTTCATCGGTGTAAATGCCCTAAGAAATCTGAAAGCCGTACTGGATATCTTCTTGCAGAAAATTCCTTCAGGAATTGATGCAGGGGAGATTATGCACCATCTGACAGAAATTGACGGGGTGGAGAGCGCTCACCACCTGCACATCTGGAGCCTGGACGGCTACAGAAACGCAGCTACCGTACATGTTGTCACCGATGGAGATATTGCCGCAGTAAAAAAGGCGGTGCGGGAAGAACTGACCGAGCACGGTATCTCCCACACCACTGTAGAATGTGAGCGGACAGATGAGGTTTGTCCGGAGCTTTGCTGCGAGCCTGCGCCTGTGGAACAGGGCCACCACCATCATCACCACGGCCACCATCACCATCATCATTAAAAACAAGGGGGCAACCCCTTGTTTTTTTGTAAAGAAATGTGCGGATTGACTTGCAATCTAAAATGTTCTGTGCTACACTAAATAATGCATAAATATGGCTCTGTAGCAAGAGCCGGAAAGAGGCCTGTATGATTTACGAGTATGAAAACGGCATTCCTGCGGAAGTACTGAAGGAAGCGCTGGCCAAGTCTTTGGAAGGCCGGGACCTGAAGAAGGTTCTGATTCTGCCTCCCGATTTCACCAGAATGTACTCCGGCGCAGGAAAGATTACTGCAATTTACTATGAACTGCTGAAGGACAAGTGTCAGGTCGACATTATGCCCGCTTTGGGTACCCATGTGCCTATGACCAAGGAAGAATGGGTTGCCTTCTTCGGCGAGGGCGTACCCTTCGATAGAATGATCGTCCATAACTGGCGTACCGATGTGGTAAAGATCGGTGAAGTACCCGCCTCCTTCGTTTCCGAGGTGTCCGAGGGCCTGGTGAACACCGGTGTGGATGTTGAGGTCAACCGTCTGATTATGGACCCCTCCTATGATTTGATTCTGTCCATTGGACAGGTTGTGCCCCACGAGGTTGTGGGTATGGCCAACTACAGCAAGAACATCTTTGTCGGCTGCGGCGGCTCTTCTATGATCAACTCCTCCCATATGCTGGGCGCCTTCTACGGTATGGAGCGGATTATGGGTAAGGACTTCTCTCCCGTCCGTCGTGTGTTCGACTATGCCCAGGAGAACTTTCTTGCCAATGTTCCTCTGGTATATGTGCTGACCACCACTACCAATAAGGGTGACGAGGTCACCATCCACGGTCTGTATATCGGCAAAGAGCGCAGCAATTTCGAAACTGCTGTAAAAAAGAGTCAAGAGATCAACCTGACCCATATGAGCAAGCGTCTTGACAAGGTAGTTGTTTACCTTGATCCCCGTGAGTTCAAGTCTACCTGGCTGGGCAATAAGGCTATCTACCGTACCCGTATGGCCATCGCCGACGGCGGTGAGCTGATTGTTCTGGCACCTGCTGTAGGCCACTTCGGCGAGGACGAGGAGAACGACCGTTTGATTCGCAAGTACGGTTATGTAGGCAGAGAGAATGTATTGAAGTTGGTGGACGCCCCCGAGAATGAGGACCTCCGTGAGAACCTGTCCGTGGCTGCTCACTTGATTCACGGCTCCTCCGACGGCCGGTTTAAGATTACTTACTGCGCTGGCAAGCTGACGGAGGAAGAAGTTCGCGGTGCTGCCTTTAACTATGCTCCTTACGAGGAAATGGCTGCCAAGTATGACCCTGCTAAGTTGACCGACGGCTTCAACACCGTGGACGGAGAGGAAATCTTCTACATCTCCAACCCTGCCTTAGGCCTGTGGGTTTGTGATGACTAAGGAGATAACCGTGAAAAGAATTGATTTACACACCCACTCTCTGTGCAGTGATGGCGCCCAGACTCCCGCCGATGTAGTCCGTACGGCTCACGCAGCGGGCTTAGCCGCCATCGCCCTTTCCGACCACGACTGTATCACCGGCGTGCAGGAAGCAATGGACACCGGCAAGGAACTGGGGGTTGAGGTAATTCCAGCGGTGGAGCTTTCCGCCCAGTCCGATACAGAGCTGCATATCCTCGGCTACTTTGTGGATATCCACAATCAGAAATTGCAGGATATGATGGCCTACGCCCTGCAGGTTCGTAACGAACGGCAGGAAGAGGTCTGCCGAAAGCTGAACGAGCAAGGCTTCGATATTACAATGGAAGAGCTGAAAGCAGAGGCAGGCGGCAACGATGTGCTGTGCCGTGCCCACTTCGCCCAGATTATGGTCCGTAAGGGCTATGCTGAATCCGTGAAGGACGCCTTTAACCGGTACTTAAGCGTCGGCTGCTATGCTTACTCCAACCGGCAGGCACTCACTGGTCCGGAGGCTGTTTCCCTCATTCATGAGGCAGGCGGTATCGCGGTAGCTGCCCACCTGCACCTGATTAAAAAGCCGGACGACGAGCTGAAGGAATACCTGAAAAGCTTGATTCCCTACGGCCTGGACGGCATCGAGGGGTATTACACCGACTATACCCCCGAAATGCAGGAACGCTACCAAGCTATGGCAAAGGAATTGGGTCTGGTGATTTCTGGCGGTACAGACTACCACGGCGCCAACAAACCCCATATTGCCATTGGCAAGGGTAAAGGCAACCTGGAAATTCCCTATAGTGTATTAGATGGCTTGCGTGAACGCCACGCAGCGATCTATAAATAAATTAAAAAATAATAATTTTTCAATAAAGGAGAACCACAAATGAAAAAAGCTGACATTGGCCTGATTGGCTTGGCCGTTATGGGCGAAAACCTGGTCCTGAATATGGAGTCCAAGGGCTTCACCGTAGCAGTCTACAACCGCACCACCGAGAAGGTAAAGAACTTCGTAGAAGGCCGTGGCAACCACAAGAACATTATCGGCTCCTACTCTCTGGAAGAGTTGGTTGCCAACGTTGAAAAGCCCCGTAAGATTATGATGATGATTAAGGCTGGCGGCGCTGTTGACGCTACCATCGAAGCTCTGCTGCCCCTGCTGGACGATGGCGATATCATCATCGACGGCGGTAACACCCACTTCCCCGACACTGTCCGTCGTACCGAGTATGTGGAATCCAAGGGCAAGCTTTACATCGGCTGCGGTGTTTCCGGCGGTGAAGAGGGCGCTCTGAATGGTCCTTCTCTGATGCCCGGCGGTTCTCCCGCTGCTTGGGAAAGCGTAAAGCCCATTCTGCAGGCTATCTGCGCTAAGGTTGAGGATGGCTCTCCCTGCTGTGACTGGGTTGGCGAGAACGGCGCAGGCCACTTCGTCAAGATGGTCCACAACGGCATCGAGTACGGTGATATGCAGCTGATCTGCGAAGCTTACCACCTGATGAAGAATATGCTGGGCATGTCCGACGACGAGATGCATCAGGTCTTCGCTGAGTGGATGAAGAGCGACCTGGACAGCTACCTGATCGAGATCACCCGTGACATTCTGGCTTACAAGGACACCGACGGTGAGCCTATTGTTGAGAAGATTTTGGACACTGCCGGCCAGAAGGGTACCGGTAAGTGGACCGGCATCGCTGCTCTGGACGAGGGCGTGCCCCTGACTCTGATCGGTGAGGCTGTGTTTGCCCGTTGCCTGTCCGCTATGAAGGACGAGCGTGTTGAGGCTGCTAAGGTTCTGCCCGGCGCTGCTGAGACTGCTCTGAAGCTGACCGCACAGGAGAAGGCTGAGTGGATTGAGAATATCCGCTGCGCTCTGCTGGCTTCCAAGATTGTTTCCTACGCACAGGGCTACACTCTGATGCGTGCAGCTGCTAAGACCTACGGCTGGAACCTGAACTACGGCGGCATCGCCCTGATGTGGCGTGGCGGTTGTATCATCCGCTCCGTATTCCTGGGCAAGATCAAGGAAGCATTTGATGCTAACCCCGCTCTGACTAACCTGCTGCTGGACCCCTACTTCACCGCCAAGATCGCAGACCTGCTGCCCGGCTGGCGTAAGGTTGTCGCTCAGGGCGCTATGAGCGGTATGCCCACTCCCGCATTCTCCTGCGCACTGAGCTACTACGATGGCTACCGCTGCGACCGTCTGCCCGCAAACCTGCTGCAGGCTCAGCGTGACTACTTCGGCGCTCACACCTACGAGCGTATCGACGAGCCCAGAGGCAAGTTCTTCCACACCAACTGGAC
>JAZOWQ010000079.1:0-1768 GCA_045659325.1 Faecousia sp.
GGCTCGTAAGCGCCGGTCTTGAGATCGGTGTAGCGGACGAACAGGGAGATTTTGTTTTCTTCGTTCAAATTCTTCCACAGCATATCAGCAAAGGCGTCCATATCGTTATCCATAGCAACTCTTTCAGGCTCACCCTGGAAGGTAGGAATCACAGGGTTACCATCGCACACATAGGTGTGGATAAAGTGGCCCAGACCTGCAATAGCGGGATATTCATAGAAGAAACGGGCGCATGCAGTACCTTCTGCATCTGCAGCCTTCAGAATGGACATCTTGTAGCTGCCGTCACCTGCAAGCAGACCGGAAATA
Organism: Faecousia sp.; assembly: GCA_045659325.1. Lineage (GTDB taxonomy): Bacteria > Bacillota > Clostridia > Oscillospirales > Oscillospiraceae > Faecousia. The sequence continues at coordinate 310 of JAZOWQ010000079.1, forward strand.
CGGGGTGTCCAGTTAGGACCGTCGTCCTCGAAACAACGGGTACGGAGCGCTGCTTCCCAGCTTTCGCCCTTGGAAAGGAACTCCCAAATGGTATCGGTCTGGTCACCGTTGGTGACGATCAAACCGCAGCCCGCCTCACGGACAGGGTGGTAAATAATCAGGTGGGGGTCTTTCATCAGGCTGGGGTCATGGGCTTCGGTGCGAATGCCGTCCGGCTCCTGTACGAACACACGGTTACGGCTATTGACGCTGCGGCCCATAATGAAATAAGCGGCGACGGACTTGGTACCGTCGGGGGTAATACCCAATACAATACCACGGCCGGGATACACATTGGTAGAGAGTTTCTCAGCAAGAGAACCTACTTCGTAAACATTCATATCGCATTTCCTTTCTTACAACAAACTGCAAACCTGCTCAACCGCCGCAGGTAAGATCTTCCATTCTGCTTGCTCCATAACCCGCTTTTGTAGCGTTTCAGGAGTGTCGTCAGGCTGAATTTCAACGGCCTTTTGGAGAATGATTTCTCCGCCGTCGGGAATCTCATTGACAAAGTGAACGGTTGCGCCGGTGACTTTCACACCATAGGAAAGCGCTGCCTCGTGGACACGCAATCCGTAGAATCCTTCTCCGCAGAAGGACGGGATCAAAGACGGGTGGACATTGAGAATCCGCTTGGGATAGCAGGACGTAAAGGCTTCACTGAGTATAGACATAAAGCCTGCAAGGACAATAATATCAATCTGATATGCTGCCAGATGTTCTTTGATTTTTTCTTCAAAGGCCTGCTGGCTACCCAACTCTTTTTTCAGGACAACCTTGGTGGCAATGCCTGCATTGGCTGCCCGTTGCAGTGCATAGGCATTTGCGTTATTGGCAACCACAAGGGCTATTTCACCGCTGTGAATAATTCTGCTTACCTGTGCATCAATAAGAGCCTGCAGATTGGTACCGCCACCGGACACCAATACGGCAATTCTCGCTTTTCCCATTTTGTTTCCTCGCTTACACAATGGTGATTTTCTCGTCGGAAGCAACAATTTTGCCGATGACATAGGCATTTTCACCGTGAGCGGTGAGGATTTCCAAAGCCTTGTCAACTTCCTCGGGCTTTACCACGATGCTCATACCAACGCCCATATTGTAGGTGTTGAACATATCACGCTCAGGGATATTGCCGGTCTTTGCGATCATATCGAAGATGGGCAGGATCTTAACCGCAGCCTTTACAATGACTCCCCCCAGTCCATCGGGGATCGAACGGGGAATGTTCTCGTAGAAGCCACCGCCGGTGATGTGGGAAACGCCCTTTTCGTCTACCTGCTCCAGCTGTGCCAGTACGGATTTTACATAAATACGGGTAGGCACAAGCAGAGCCTCAGCTACACTCTTGCCGCCCAGTTCTTCCCGAGCCACATACAGTTCGGGAGGATTGTTATCAATATCGAACACCTTACGG
>JAZOWQ010000080.1:0-18365 GCA_045659325.1 Faecousia sp.
TCCTCCTGTACAGCCTCAACATTCATAATTTCGCTCATAGTCTTATTGACCTCCTTTATAATCCACGCCGGCGTGGATGCGCCAGCCGTGATTCCAACATCACTTGCACCGCGAAACAGTTCAGGGTTCAGCTCGGCAGCATTGTCCACCAAGGCGACCCTGTCGCAGTGTTCCCGGCAAATCATAGCAAGGCGGCCTGTGTTGGAAGAGTGGGTGTCACCTACAACGACCATGGCCTGACAAACTTTACTTAAGCTCGCCGCCTCGCTTTGCCGAAATTCAGTAGCTTTGCATATTGTATCAAATATTTTTACATTAGTAAACACTTTTTTTGCAAATTTTTCGCAGGAACGCCACAAAGATTCCGTGGAAGTGGTCTGACACACCATACTAATGGGATAATCCAGGGGAATTTCCCCGGAATTTGTCCAATTTTCCAATTCGGTGACATTTTCGAAAATTTTACAACGGGTACACCAACCGGCAATGCCCTCCACCTCCGGGTGGGAGCGGGTGCCGATGATAACAGGAAGACGACCCTCCTGCTCTGCCTTGCTCACAATGCCGTGGATACGCTTGACAAAGGGACAGGTGGCGTCCACTACCTCCGCACCCCTTGCTTCCAGGGCCTCCTGCACCGCTTTGGTAACGCCGTGGGAACGGATAATCACTGTTTGGTCCGGCTGTGCCTGTTCCGGTGTATCGATTACCTCCACGCCCATCTCCTGAAAATGGGATACTGCGTGCCGGTTATGGATAATCGGACCTAATGTGCAGACCCTTTTGCCGGAGGCAGCTGCCTGCTCCACCAGTTCCACCGCCCGGTTCACACCGAAGCAAAAACCGGCGCTTTCTGCTACGCGAATACTCATAAGGGAATCTTCTCCCCGATGATTTTCTTCATAGCGGCTACCACGCCTTCAATGTCCAGTTCGGAGGTGTCCAGCTTGATGGAATCTCTTGCCATCTTCAGAGGGGCAATTTCCCGGTGGGTATCCTGATAGTCCCGCTGCTGGATTTCCTTCAGCACCACCTCATATACAGCCTCCTGACCCTTGGCCAGCAGCTCATCGGTACGGCGCTTGGCCCGGACCTCGGGGGTAGCCGTGAGGAAAATCTTCACATCTGCCTTAGGCAGCACCACAGTGCCGATATCCCGGCCGTCCATAATTACATTATGGGCCTTGGCTACGTCCCGCTGCATATCCAGCAGCACCTCCCGCACCACTGCGTGGGCAGAAACAAGGCTTGCCTTCTGGGATATATCCTGGGTACGGATTTCGCCGGTAACATCCATACCGTTCATCAGCATGTGCTGCTTGCCCTCTTCATCGTATTGGATTTCGATGGTCAACTCATCGATGTAGCGCTCAACGCCATCCACATCCTTAGGGCTGACACCCAGCAAGTCCAAAAAATATGCCACGGTGCGGTAAATCGCGCCGGTGTCCACATAGTAATAGCCCAGTTCCTTGGCCAGGCGCTTGGCGATGGTGCTTTTGCCTGCGCCGGCAGGGCCGTCAATTGCAATTGCGTATGTCTTAGCCATAATGCTTCCTCCTTATTTTGCCTGCTGCCGCAGCTTTAACAGGGCGGCTGCTTCCTGCTTAATCACTTCCTCCGGGGTCAGACCCAACATAGCCCCCGTCTCCTCCGGGGTCTTGGGCATACCACCCTCCAATCCAAACCGCAGGGTCAGGAGTTTCCCCTCCTGCTCTGTCAGGGTGGAAAGCATTTCCGCAATTCGCTGACGGGTTTGGAAATAGGCGGTATTCTCCACAGCCTGCTCATCCTCCGGGGTCTTTTCTTTCGGCTGCCGGAGTTGTTCAATCTGCTCTCTTGCTCTTGCTTGATTCAGCATAGATGCGTAGGTGGCCGCCTCCTCCGGGCTGATATGGATTGCCTGGGCAATTTCCTCCAAGGTGGGGTTTCTGCCCAGTTCAGATAAAAGCTGCTGGTCGGCATCCCGGTAGTCTGCCATGCCCTGCCGCATTTTCTGCCAGATGCCGCCGGTATGGGCCTGCATCAGCACAGCCTTTGCCAGATACTGGTCAATCCACCAGCATATGTGCGCTTCATAATCGCCACCGGTATAGTTCAAAATGCCCTGCCACAGGCCTAGACTGCCCTCCTGAATCAAATCAAGGAGCAGCACCCCGTGGCCGGTCATAGCGCAGGCACGTTCCACAACCCGACTTAATGAGAGGTTGACAAGCTGCTGCGCCACGCCATCATCGCCGGTGGCATAGCGTTCTGCCAGCAGGTTTTTGTCACCGGCTGCGGGAACACCCGACAATTCCTCCAAATACAGGCGCAGGGGGTCATTCTCTTCCAATCCGTTTTGCAACTGACCGCTCTTTGCCAATTTCTGTTCCAATTTCAGACGAATTGCTGCTTCCCCATCGTTCCCGCAGGGAGGCAGATCGGTAACATCCAGCGTAATACCCCGTTCCTCCAAGGCAAGCAGCGCTTCTTCTGCTTCTTCTTGGGATAAATCCTCAATCTGTTTCAAGCACTCCAAGCCGAAAATTCGGTCACCGGGATGCAACATATCCAGCATTTGCTCCCAAGGAGATTTTTCAAATGTAAATTCCATCATCTGAGGAAATCCTCCAATCCCAAATCCTCGCCCAGCATCCGTAATTTATCGATTGCCTGCTTTTCCAGTTGACGGGCGCGTTCCTTGGACACATTGAGTTTTTTGCCAATTCCCTCCAAGGAATAACAGGTATCATCTTCCATACCAAATCGGAGCCGCAGAAGCATCCGCTCCCGTTCCGGCAGCTGACCCAGCAGAACATCCATAGTATGCTCCAACTCCCGGCGAATCAGCTCCTCCTGGGGCTGGGGGGCCTGCAAATCCTCTATCAGCAAGCCCAGTGTTCCGTCCTCTTCCTCACCGGTGGGTGCATCCAACGAGCACAGCTCCGGGATCAGGGACAGATATTCCTTCACCTTTTTTACAGAAATTTGACTGCGCCGGGCAATTTCCTCCAGTTCCGGCTCCCGTTCCAATTCCTGTTGCAATTCCTTTTGGGCCAGAAGTACCTTACGAATCCGCTCGGCGGTATGTATGGGCACGCGAATCAACCCTGCGTGGTTGAGAATCGCCCGGCTCACACCCTGTCGAATCCATTTGGTAGCATAGGTAGAAAACCGCAAATCCCGGGTATAGTCAAACTTCTCCGCTGCGGTCAGCAGACCGATACTGCCTTCCTGAATCAAATCCAGCAACGGCACACCCCGGCCTGCATACTCCTTCGCCACCGAAACCACCAACCGCAGATTGGCATTGACCATTTTGCAGATAGCATTCTTGTCTCCCTGGGCGCAGAGCTTTGCCAGTTCCAGTTCTTCTTCCCGTGTCAGGCGAGGAATGGTACGAATCTGCTGCAAATACTGAGCCGCTTCGTCTTCTCCGTGGCTGACGGGTATTTCCCGGTCCTTCAGCAGGGTCATACTTTCGCTCCCTTACTTTCTTTTAACTTATTACGCAGAGCCAGCAGGTCATCATCAGACTGAATCCCTCGACTCTGGTTCTCCGCTAGAATCGTCTTTACACAATCCCGGAAGGCGGTTTCATTCACCGGACCTTCCTGCCTTTGGCAGATACCTGCCAAATGGGCGGTTTCCTCCGGTGTCAAATCCTCCAGCACGCCCAAAGACACTTCCATACCTTGGTGATGCCGTTTTTGAAGCTGTGCGAACACCCGGCCAAAAAGTGCGACAGAGAACTGCTCCGGAGTGAGGATACCGCAAATATCCAACAGGGCAGGCTCACGCATCACCTGGGCAAGCACGCCCTCCTCCGCCAAGGCGGATTTCACATTGTCATAGCGGATCGACCGGTCCTTCGGCTGCAACGCCCGTACTGGCGCTAGATCAATTTTTTCCTGTTTCTTTTTATCTCGGGCGGTACGGCGCTTATAGGCCTTGTCCACCTCAATTTTCATCGCTTCCTGGGTAATGCCGGCGGATTCCGCCACGCGGCCGCCGTAGACCTCCCGTTTAATAGAGCTGTCCAGGGTGGAAATCAGTTCTGCCGCCTCCTGGACATACTGAATCTTCTGGTCATCAATCCGCAGGTCGTATTTTTTACGAATGGCATTGATTTGATATTCCACCCGGTTGGAGGAATCCCCCAGCAGAAGCCGGAACTTATCCGCACCGAATTTTTGCAAAAATTCGTCCGGGTCTTTTGCGTCCTTCACCTGCAGGACACGGACCTTAATACCCGCCTTTTCCAGCATGGGAATTGCCCGCTTTGCCGCTCGCTGACCGGCTTCGTCGCCGTCGTAGGTGAGAATCACTTCATCGGTATAACGGCTGAGAAGGGTCACTTGGTCCTCTGTCAGGGAAGTGCCCAAGGAGGCCACAGCATTATCAAAGCCGAACTGATGGAGGGTGATCACATCGATGTTGCCTTCCACCAGAATGATATTGGATTCCTTGGTCTTCTTGGCAAAATTCAGGCCAAAGAGGTTCTTTCGTTTGTTAAAAATCAGCGTTACATTGGAATTGAGGTATATTGGCTCGGAATTGTCCAGCACACGGCCGCCGAAGCCTACCACATTCCCCCGCACATCAATAATAGGGAACATCAATCGATTGCGGAAACGGTCGTAGATCCGGCCGTTTTTGGAGCCCACCAAATCAGCGGCAATCAATTCCTCATTGGTATACCCTTTCTTGCGCATAGCATCCACCAGCGCATTCCAGGAGTCCGGCGCGTATCCCATACCGAACTGGGTTACAATGCTTTTGGAGAGACCACGCTTGGTAATATAGGCGCGGCAAGCTTCCCCTTCGGGGGCGTAAAGCCGTTCATTGAAGAATCGGCCCGCTTCCTTCATCAGCGCCCACAGCCGTTCCTGTGTGCGGTAACGACTCTCATACTGCTCGTCCTCCGGCACCTGCATTCCTGCCCGTTTGGCAAGGGAACGCACTGCGTCGGGATAGCTGAGCATACCGACCTCCATCACAAAATTGATGACACCGCCGCCCTTATGGCAGCCAAAGCAATAGTAGATACCCTTATCGGGCGCTACGGAAAAGGAGGCTGTTTTCTCTCCATGGAAAGGGCATAAACCAAACATATTGGCACCGGAGCGCTTCAGTGTTACATACTGACCCACCACATCTTCAATGGGGTTGCGGGCCACCAATTCGTCAATAAATGATGCCGGAAATGCCATATTTACCTCTCCTTTCCTAAAAATTATCTTATATTATAGCACATTATCCCCGAACATTCCACCCTGTGGGGATGAAAATTTCCGTATACTTGTCCACCGCGTAATTGTCGGTCATACCGGCGATATAGTCGCACACAGTGCGCTCCATACCCTCCAAGGACATCTGGGGCTGAAAATCCTCCGGCAGGGCCTCCGGGTGGGTGTAATAGTATTCATAAAGCCGCTTGAGCATTTCCCTAGCCTTGGTTTCCTCCCCCTTGGCAACGGGATTGCGGTAGACCCGCTCAAACATAAATTCCCGCAGCTCCTGCAAAGCCTTTTCCACCTGAGGAGAAAGGACAATTTTCCCCTCCTCTCGGGAGGCAGTAATCATATCGCACACAAGGGTGTTAATCCGGGAGGAATGGGTTGTTCCCAAGGTCTTCAGCACAAACTTGGGGATATCTGTCCGGTCTAAGATCCCGGCGCGAATCGCATCGTCAATATCGTGATTCACATAGGCCATACGGTCTGCCCAGCGGACAATCTGGCCCTCCATGGTTTCCGGAATGAAAGGTCCGGTATGGCCCAAAATACCCATACGCACCTCATAGGTCAGGTTCAGTCCCTCTCCCCCGTTTTCCAAAATGTCCACAACCCGCAGGCTCTGCTCGTTATGGCAGAAGGGTTGTCCCATGGCTTCAGACAATGCCACCTCACCGGCGTGACCGAAGGGGGTGTGGCCCAAATCGTGGCCCATTGCCGCCGCTTCTGCCAAATCTTCATTCAGATTCAAGGCCTTGGCAATGGTGCGGGCAATCCGGGTCACCTCAAGGGTGTGGGTCATACGGGTGCGGTAGTGGTCACCCTCCGGGCTTAAGAATACCTGTGTCTTGTGCATCAGCCGGCGGAAAGCCTTGCTGTGGACAATTTTATCCGTATCCCGCTGATAGGCGGTACGCACGTCTTCAACCTTGGCTTCCTCCGGGTGGAGTCTGCCCTTGGTTTCGTCGGCAAAAGATGCCCACTTATCCAAATGAAGATGTTCCAATTTTTCCAATTCTTCCCGAATAGTCATAGCTTTCACTCCTCTATGGGAAACGCTCTGTACTCCTGACTGGTTTCCATACCCTCCACAGTACCGGAGGTCATATCCAAAATTCTATCCAAAAATTCCTGTGCCTTCGGCTGGGCAACCAAAATTTCCAATTCCACTTCCGCGCCGAACTGGGTATCCCGAATCACGCCCCCGAAGGCCTCTGTTTCCAGCTTCACCCGTTCATAGAAGGTATAGGGGCAAGGTATGTACAGGACGCTCCATACCCGTTTCATGGATTTTCCTGCTGCATCAATGGCAATTTTCGCGCCCTTGGTATATGCCCGCACCAAGCCGCCGGCACCCAGAAGTGTTCCGCCAAAGTAGCGGGTAACTACACAGCATACATTGAACAGGTTTTCCTTTTGCAAAACCTGCATCATAGGATTGCCGGCAGTTCCACCCGGCTCTCCGTCATCAGAAAACCGCATCGCGCCGCTTTTCAGCACATAGGCCCAGCAATTGTGGGTGGCATCGTAGTGCTGTTTTTTCATTTCCGCAATTTTGGCAAGGGCCTCTTCCTCTGTCTCCACAGGCCAGACCCTGCCGTTAAACCTTGATTTTTTCTCGATGAACTCGTCCTCACCGTAGCCGGTGGGTACCAAGTATTCCTCCAAGGCTTAACACTCCTTTGTGATATACTCTTTCAGTCTGCCGTACAAAATAGGGTCGACAATGGTTTCCACCACGATACCCTCAGCGGTATAATCGGTATTCAGCACCTGGGCGCCGGAATGGAGGGTTTCCACCATACCGCCCATAGAATATGGCAGGGTCACCACAATATGGTGGCGGCTATGACCCAATGCGTCCTCGATAGCTTTGAGCAGAGCATCCATACCGTAGGCTTTTTTTGCGGAGATTTTTACAATATCCTCCCCCACAGGGATATCCTCAGTGCTGACCAAATCTGCTTTATTATAGCATTGCAGTACTTTCGTGCCGGGCTTTGCCAGCTTGGAAATCAGGCTGTCTACCACGGCGATATGCTCCTCCCGGTTGGGATCGGCGGCATCAATGACATGGAGCAGCAAATCTGCATATTCCAGTTCTTCCAGGGTTGCCCGGAAAGCATCCACCAGATGGTGGGGCAGTTTCGCAATAAACCCGACGGTATCGGACAGAATCACATCCAGATTGTCAGAAACAGTAAGCTGACGGGAGGTGGTATCCAAGGTATCAAACAGGCGGTTATTGGCAGGAATGCCTGCGTCAGTCAACTGATTCAGGAGCGTGGACTTACCTGCATTGGTATAGCCCACGATGGCCACCACCGGCACAGAATTTTTCATTCTCCGCTCCCGCTGGACACCACGGACCTGCCGTACCTGCTCCAATTCCGACTGGAGTCTTGCAATCCGTTCCCGGATATGCCGCTTGTCTGACTCCAGCTTGGTTTCACCGGGACCTCGGGTGCCGATGCCGCCGCCCTGTCGGGACAAGGACTTACCCATACCGGACAAACGGGGCAGCAAATACTTATATTGCGCCAGCTCCACCTGCAGGCGGCCTTCCTTGGTTTTTGCCCGCTGGGCAAAAATATCCAAAATCAGGGCGCTTCTGTCCAAAACGGTGACGCCGAGAATTTCCTCCAACGCCCGGATATGGCCGGGGGACAGTTCATTGTCAAACACCACCATAGTAGCCTCGGTGAACTCCGCCAGCATTTTCACTTCCTGGGCCTTACCCTCGCCGATAAAGCTATGGGCATCAGGGGCATGGCGGTTCTGGAGAATTTTGCCCGTGCAAAAGCCGCCGGCAGTCTCCAGCAAGGCTTCCAGCTCTTCTAAAGTTTCATCGGTGGCAGTCTGCTGGGCTGTGAAGCAATCTGCATTCAGGCCTACCAGCACCGCACGCTCTGCCTTATTTTCGTCAAATTGATGTTCCATGGATTCTTCCTTTATTTTTTCTTTACCTTATATTATAGCACGACTTGCCCCATTCAGACAACCTTATTCTTCCAAAAAAGGAAAGAAAAAAGTCCGTACTACGATACGCAGTACGGACTTAAATCTTACTTCAAGCCGAATCTCTTGTTGAAACGATCAACACGTCCACCGGTGTCAACCAGCTTCTGCTTGCCGGTATAGAAAGGGTGGCACTTGGAGCAGATTTCAACCTTGATGTCCTTCTTGGTGGAGCCGGTCTCGATGACGTTACCACAAGCGCAACGGATCGTAGTCTGTTCGTAATTGGGGTGGATACCTTCCTTCATGTTGTTCACCTCTTTCTCGTTAGTTAAAAGGGCATAAAATCCCTAGCAATCATTAATCGCCCGAGTATCATACCACAGAGTAATCCATAATGCAAGTGTTTTTTTATATTTTTTAGAAAAATTCCATTAAAATGCCCAGTTGCCCTGTCTGAAAATGGGAACAACCTTACCGTCACGGGTAATTGCATCGATATTCATAGTCGGGCAGCCAATCATAAAATCCTCGTGGATCATAGAATCGTTAATACCCAGCTGGCGGCATTCCTCCAGGGATTTGTTGTGGTGGTCGCGGATGGTATCTGCGTAACCCATACCCAGCGCCAGATGACAGGCGGCATTTTCATCGAACAGGGTGTTGTAGAACAGCAGGCCGCTTTCGGCGATGGGGCTCTTTTCCGGCACTAAGGCGCACTCGCCCAGATAGGCTGCGCCCTCGTCCATGGAAATCATCGTGTTCAGCAGCTCTTCACCCACTTCTGCCTTGGCTTCCACTGCCTTACCCTTTTCAAAACGGATAGAGAAGTTGTCGATCAGCTGACCCTGGTAGGACAAAGGCTTTGTGGAATACACAATACCCTCTGCCTCACCCCGTTTGGGAGAGATGAAGCATTCCTCAGTGGGGATATTGGGGTTGTAGTAGACGCCTTGACGGTTGGTTTCACCGCCGCCGCAGAAAACCGCCTCAGGAATCATGCCTACGGTCAGGTCTGTGCCGTTGTCAGCGGTAAAATGCAGCTTATCAATACCAAGGGAATTCAGATATTCGCAGCGGTCGTGGAGATTCTTATTGTGCTTTTCCCACTCTGCGATGGGGTCATCGGTAACCCGGGAGGTAAAGAGGATCGCCTCCCACAGTTTTTCTATAGCCACGGAGGTACGCAGGCCGGGGAACACCTTCTTTGCCCAAGCTGCACCGGGAACTGCGGCGATACACCACTGCTGCTTGCCCTCTCGCTGATCCACATAGGGCTTAAGAATGGGGTAGCTCATTTTCCGGGCCTTGGCCATCTTCTCCATATTCATACCCTTCAGGCCGTCCGGATCTTCGGAAATCAGATGGATACGGGCAGGCAGGGTATCACAGTAGTGCTGCTGACGGGCCTTTTGGAAGTCGGTGACAGTACCCATAGTCTTGACGGACTGATACCGGACATGAAGCTTGGCCAGAGGCTGGTAGTTCCACTCCACCGTTACCTTCTTGGCTTTGGCCTTATAGGCCTCCTCCACCACCAGCTTTACAAACTCCGGCTGGTCCAGCTCCGCGTAAACCAAAACCTCCTGTCCTTTCTGCACATTCACACCGCAGCGGACAATGAGCTTTGCATATTCTCTCAACACTGTTTTCTTCATCGCTTTTCTCCTTAAAATAAGTTTTCTTCATTTTAACAGATTGCCCCAGCTTCGTCAATCTATGTTGCAATTTTCCCAATGTAAGCTATAATGGAACAAAAGGAAGTGATTGTATGCTTACAAGAAAAGAAGTGTCTGCATTTTTTGAAAAGACAGTTTTGTTGGACGGCGCTACCGGCTCTAACCTGCAAAAGGCAGGCATGCCCCGGGGATGCTGCACCGAGGAGTGGATTCTTGCCAACCCGGACAAGCTGGTTGCCCTACAGCGGGAATATGCGGCAGCAGGCAGCAATATCCTCTACGCCCCCACTTTTCAGGCCCAGCCTATCGCCCTGGATCGGGTGGGTTTGTCCAAACAGGCGGAAACAATCAATGCCCATCTGGTAGCCCTGACCAAATCGGTTTCTCCAAACGTGTTGGTGGCGGGCAATTTGACCACTTTAGCTGTCTACTGCGACAGCTTTGACCCGGAGAATTTCGATCTGTTGGTGGAGAACTATCGGGTACAGATCGGTGGTCTGCTGGAGGGCGGCGCGGATTTACTGGCTGCCGAAACCCTGATGTACCCCCAAGAGGCAGAGGCAATTTTTACCGCGGCGGAACTGGAAGGCGCAGAAGCTGTGATGTATACCTTTACTATGCAACCCGACGGCAGTCTGTTTTCCGGACGAGATGCCGCTCCTGTTTTGCAGGAATTGGAGGAGGCCGGTGCCTGCGCTGTTGGCTTTAACTGTGTGGCGGCAGACAATATGACCCCGGGACTGGTCAGCCGCCTGCGGCGTTATGTGAAGGGTCCGCTGGTTTGCAAGCCTAACGCAGGCAACCCGGTAATCGGGCCGGATAATCTGCCGGTATACCCTATGAATCCTCAGGAGTTTGCAAACATCGTTGCCGACTGCAGCCAAATGGGCGCAAAGATTCTGGGCGGCTGCTGCGGCACAACCCCGGCGCACATTGCCGCTGTGAACACCCGTTTAGCTTAATTCATTTACCAAACAAAATAATGTAATTCAGGAGTATGATTATGGAAAGCTTTAACAACCTAATGCAAAAGTATGTAAATACCGACTATGAAGTGTTGGTAGATTTGGCAAAGGAGGCTGTCAAGCGTCTGATGCCCTACTGCCAAAAAGTAGACCCCCAACATAACGGAAACTATATGCTGGCAGCTTTGATTTTGTCCGCCATCGGTGCTGATGGTGTACTGACCGCTTTAGAAAGCAAAATGCTGGCAGATGTGATGGAGCTGAATAAAGAAGAAATCCAGAAGCTGATTGGTATGTATGACAGCAAGATGCCGGAGCTGGCAAATTATTTCGCCGACAATATGGGCGAGGACACCAAGGCCGACGCCATTATGCTGATTACCACAATCGCCTCGGTAGATGAGAAAATCTGCAAGGAAGAAACTGAATTCATTAAAAAATTATTTGAATAAGACAGAAAGGCCCGACCCATTAGACTGCCCCAGTTTGTCGTATGGACAGTATAAGACCTTCTACGGCTTTCAGATGTGTATATTTTCGTTTCTGCATAACAATACCCCCTGTATAGTTATTATCCTACACAGGGGGCCTTTTTGTCTATTGTGCAGTTTTACTGGTTTGGGGCATACACACGCCTGTTTGCTTTTATGGAATTAGTCTTCGCTACCCTTAGCCAGAACAGTGTTTGTGATGATGCCCAGAATCAGAGCGCAGGCGATGGTGGTCAGGGTGACCTTACCGAAGGAAACGCTCAGGCCGCCGATGCCGGGGATCAAAATGGAGGCAACCACGAACAGGTTCTTGGAAGCGTTCAGGTTAACCTGCTGAATCATCTTCAGACCGGAAACAGCGATGAAGCCGTACAGAGCCACGCAAACGCCGCCCATAACACAGTTGGGAATGGAGGCCAGGAAGGTGACGAAGGGTCCGAAGAAGGAGATGACCATACACATAATAGCAGCGGTGGTAATGGTCACAACAGAAGCGTTACGGGTAATAGCAACACAGCCAACGGACTCGCCGTAGGTGGTGTTGGGGCAGCCGCCGAAGAATGCGCCGGCGATAGAGCCAATGCCGTCACCCAGCAGAGTGCGGTGCAGGCCGGGCTCTTCCAGCAGATCCTGACCGATGATGGAGGACAGGTTCTTGTGGTCAGCGATATGCTCAGCGAACACAACGAAAGCAACGGGAACGTAAGCTACGGCGATGGTAGCGATGTAGCTTGCGTCGATTTCCTTAACGCCCTTCAGAGCTTCTACAAAGGAGAATGCAGGAACTGCGAAGATTTCCATTTCCTTAAAAGCTGCAAAGTTGATGACCTGCAGGGACAGGTTGTCGGTGTAGATGCCGATCACAGTGAAGATAGCGGAAACAACATAACCAACCAGAATGCCCAGAACGAAGGGAATCAGCTTAGCCATCTTCTTGCCGTAAACGGAGAAGCAGAAAATAGCCAGCAGAGTGATGATGCCGATAACCAGAGTCACATAGGGGCTGGCAACGGAAGCACCGGCAGCGTCCAGAACCTTACCGGCCTTCAGGTCGTTCACGGCATTGATTGCCAGAGAAAGACCGATCAGGGCAACGGTGGGTCCGATAACAACAGGAGGCATCAGCTTGTTGATCCACTTAACGCCAACGATCTTAACCACGATTGCGATGACAACATAAACAAGGCCTGCAAAGATAGCGCCCAGCAGCAAACCTGCAAAACCTGCAGCAGTGGAAACTGCGCCGGCGAAGGCTGCGCCCATAGAACCAAGGAACGCAAAAGAAGAACCCAGGAATACGGGGCTCTTAAACTTGGTAAACAGCTGGTAAACGATGGTACCAACACCTGCGCCAAACAGGGCAGCTGCCTGGCTCATACCGTTACCGATGATAGCGGGGACCAAAATGGTAGCTGCCAGAATTGCCAGGACTTGCTGCAACGCAAAGACCAGCATCTGGCCAAACTTGGGTTTGTCTTTGATGCCGTAGATCAAATTCATACGAAATCCTCCAAAAAATCATTTTTTGGAAATCGGAACGCGGAAAACCTCGTTTTCCCGTACCCGTTCCCTGTCTTTCAGTATATCTGTTTTTTCGACAAAATGCAAGAAAAAGTTCATAAAAAACACAAAAAATACGGAATGCGTAGAACACACATTCCGTATTTGTTTTGTAGATTTTTAACGGCTGCCCTTGTCGTAGGGGATACCCTCGGCCTTGGGAGCCCGGGATTTTTTGGAGGTAAAGGACAAAACCACCAGCGTAATCAGGTACGGCAGCATCCGGTACAGGTGGGAGCTGATACCGATCTCGGCAAGCAGGAATCTGCCGTCTCCGTTCAGGTCAATGCTGCCGTAGCCGGCGGCAATACACTTAAACAGGCCAAACAACAATGCGCCCAATGCAATATTCAGCGGCTTCCAGTTGCCGAAAATCATAACAGCCAGCGCCAAGAAGCCAAAGCCTGCCACATCGCCGTTGGCGGTGCAATTGGTAGCGGTCAAGGCGTAGACAAAGCCGCCCATGCCGGCCAGCGCGCCGGAAATGGTGGTGCCGGCATAGCGCATTTTGTACACGTTAATGCCCAGGGAATCAGCTGCCTGAGGATTCTCACCGCAAGAGCGCAGCCGCAGACCGAACTTGGTGAAATAGAGAATGACAGACAATACCACAAATACCAGAATACAGATATAGGTGGCAAGATAAACCTTGTTCAGGAAGGTTTCTCCCAAGAATCCCCACTGGACATTTTTATCCACACCGAAGGTGGATTTTTTAATCATAAACCAAGAGGCAGCATCGCCTTGGGCCATTTGCAGGGTGTTTTGGTTAGCAAGGATTCGCACCAGAAACAGCACCAGCGCCGGGGCTAACAGGTTCAGTGCCGTACCGCCGATGGTCTGGTCTGCCTTCAGATTTACCGCCGCAAAGCTAAGCAGCAGGGAGAAGATTGCGCCAAAGATGGCCGCCACAGCCATAGCTGCCAATTCCAAGCCCTGCAAGGTCCAGTAATTGCCCATACGGGCTGCATCCAAAAACACATCCAGGTCCTGCATCAGGCGCACAAAGTATACGCCCACAAAGGCGCCCATAATCATAATACCTTCCAGGGCCAGGTTGATGATACCGCTGCGCTCGGCAAACACACCGGCCAGCGCCACAATCATCAGAGGGATTGCAAAAAGCAGTGTCTGTTGAACCACAAATGTCATTTTGCTCTGCCCTCCTTTTTGGATTTTCTTCTGCCCAGCCACATCTGAATCAGCAGGCTGAAGGCACTCAGGTACACGATTACCGCAATCACCACATCAGTGATGTATTCATTGTACGCGGTCATCGTAGTCAGCTGCTGACCGACAATGTTCAGCATTGCCATGAAGATACCGGAGAATACCACCGCAACGGGATTGTTCAAAGCAAGCAGGGCCACGGGAATTCCGTTGAAACCGATGGCAGGCAGCGCCTGATAGGTAATCCAGTAGAATTCTGTATTGCCGGAAAGCCAGTACAGCGCTGCGCCGCCGCCGGCCAATGCGCCGGCCATGCCCATACTCAGCACGATGTTCCGCTTATCGGCAATACCGGCGTAACGGGCTGCGTGACGGTTTGCGCCGCAGGCCTTCAGCTGGTAGCCAAGGGTGGTTTTGTTCATAATGATATACACCAAAACCGCAATTACAATAGCGATCACGATGCCGCCGTTGACCTGAGAATTGGGAAAGATTTTGTCTAGTCCCATCTTGGAGGTAGCAACATTATTGAAGGTGGTCTTGTAGATATAACCGGTCTTTGTGCCTTCTGCAACATTCTTCAGGTTGCTGATATCAAAGGCCCAGGTGACCAGATTGGCAGAAATCCAGTTGGTCATAATACAGGCCAGCACCTCGTTAATATTAAGGAATGCTTTCAGCAGGCCGGGGATTGCACCCCACAGGGCACCTGCCAGCATACCGCCCAAAAAGGCCAGTATCCAGATTACGGTGGGCGAAACTGCATTGGAGGGAATTTTCAGCGCGATCATCAGGGTTGCCAGTGTGCCCATCAGATACTGACCGGGCGCGCCGATATTGAAAAGGCCGGTTTTGAAGGCAACTGCCACAGACAGGCCCGTCATAATCAGCGGAGTCGCCCGGAAAAGCATATTGCCCCAGGACACAGGGTTAAAGCCCCAAGTCAGGTTGCCGGCTGCGTCACGGCCGGTAGAGAACAGGCCGAAGAAAATCAGCCGGATGCCATCCCAAATGCCCTTTCCGCCGATATTGTCCTTACTGAGACCTACAATGGCTGCCACAATGGCGCCCACGGCAAGGCCGATGACAATGGACAGAAGAGAAGCAAACACCTTGCGACCGCTGTCGCTATCCAGCAATGTCCTAAATTTTTTCACAGGCTGCCTCCCTCCTTTCTTTTTGCGCCGGCCATATACAGGCCCAGCTCCTGCACGGTGGTAGTCTTGGGGTCAAGCTCGCCCACAATTTCACCCTCGTACATTACCAAAATCCGGTCGGACAGGTTCATCACCTCATCCAGTTCCAAGCTTACCAGCAGAACTGCTTTACCTGCATCCCGCTGGGCAACCAGTTCCTTGTGGATGTGCTCAATTGCGCCCACATCCAAACCGCGGGTAGGCTGGACCGCCACAATCAGAGGCTTGTCTCTGTCAATTTCCCGGGCGATAATAGCCTTCTGCTGGTTACCGCCGGACATACTCCGGGAGACGGTAACAGCGCCCTGACCGGAACGGACATCGTATTCCTCAATAAGGGTTTCCGCATATTCCCGCACGGCGTCATTTTTGATAAAACCGAATTTCTGGAATCGGGGAGCTTGGAAATCCTGCAGGACCATATTCTGCTCCAAGGTGAAGTCCAGCACCAAGCCGTGCTTGTGCCGATCCTCGGGGATATGGCTCATACCGGCCTCGCTACGGCGGCGGATCGAGCCCTTGCTGATATCTTTTCCCTGCAGGCAGATGGTTCCGGCAGAGGTCTTTTCCAAACCGGTCAGGCCGTGAATCAGCTCCGTCTGTCCGTTGCCGTCAATACCGGCAATACATACAATCTCACCGGCACGAACTTGGAAGGAAACATCCTTGACAGCATCATTTTTGTGGATTTTGGAAGGCACTGTCAGATTCTGCACCTCCAACACCACATCGCCGGGCTTGGCATCGGTCTTTTCCACCTGCAGCTGCACAGGACGACCCACCATCATATTGGACAGTTCCTGCTTGGTTGTGTCGCTGATGTTGACAGTGCCCACATATTTACCCTTCCGCAGAACGGTACAGCGGTCGGCCACAGCCATGATTTCGTTCAGCTTATGGGTGATGAACAGAATGGACTTGCCCTCCTTAGCAAAGCCCTTCATAGTTGCCATCAGCTCGTCGATTTCCTGGGGGGTCAGCACAGCAGTAGGCTCGTCAAAAATCAGGATTTCATTATCCCGGTAGAGCATCTTCAGAATCTCTACACGCTGCTGCATACCAACGGTGATATCCTCCACCTTGGCATTCAGGTCCACTTTCAGGCCATACTTCCGGGACAGCTCCTCCACCTTTTTCCGAGCCTGCTGCTTCTGCAAAAAGCCCAGCTTGGTGTCCTCCGCGCCCAGAATGATATTGTCCAGCACAGTGAACACATCAATCAGCTTGAAGTGCTGGTGGACCATACCGATGTTCAGGGCAGTGGCATCGTTGGGGTTGTTGATGGTGACCACTTCCCCGTTCTTCTTGATCACACCCTGTTCCGGCTGATAAAGACCAAACAGAACCGACATCAAGGTAGACTTGCCAGCGCCATTCTCTCCCAAAAGGGCGTGGATCTCACCGCTTTTCAGCTGGAGCGTAATGTCGTCATTGGCAACAATTCCGGGGAATTCTTTTCTGATATTGAGCATTTCAATAATGTATTCCGATTGCATATTGAATGTGCCCTCCTTCCCGTAAATTTACGCGGATATTTGATATAATTATAACCAAAATACCCAAAAAATGCAAGAAAATTTCAACAAAAAACGCCCCACGGCAATGTGGGGCGTTTTTTATACGGTGACAGGCAGTTTTCTGCTCTTCTTCAGTTTGTAAAGTTCCTCGGTGGCAAGGCGGGTCTTGGCCACCACATCACCCCCGGAGGGGAAGCAATAATAGAGGGCATCTTTGTTGCCGATGCAGATCACATCGCCGATTTCATACCAGTAATAGTCCGCATACAGGCCGTAGCAGGCCAATGGGCCTTGGGTGTAGTCCAGCTTCCCGTCGCAGCCGGTGAGATGGAAGCCGGTTTCGTCGTGGGTGAGCTTGCCCTCCCCTACCATATAGAGCGCCTTGGTGTTCACCAGTATACCGATCTTAACATCGACTTCCAGTTTATATGTGCCGTTTTCCAGTTCCTGACGGACCTGTTGCCGTTGCCAGCTGTACCAATCGGGAATATGGGTGAAGACAGGCTCGTCAGCGGTCAAATAGCCGTGTTCGTCCAGGGTATAGGCCTTTCCGCAGGCTTTGCAGGTTAACATAATTCCTTTTCCATCGGTCTGCCCTTCTGTCTGACAATGGGGGCAGCGGTAGAGGATACGGTTCAATCCGTCGGCACGGAAGGATTCGGTGATGGGGATTTTATTCTCCTGCTGATATCGGAAATTATCAAAGCTAAAGGCCTTATCCAGCAGTTCGTCCAGCTGGGCAACGGACATACTCTTGATCTCCTCCGCAGTTGCCAAACAGGTCACATCTGCCCGGACGGTGA
This sequence comes from Faecousia sp., assembly GCA_045659325.1. Taxonomy (GTDB): domain Bacteria; phylum Bacillota; class Clostridia; order Oscillospirales; family Oscillospiraceae; genus Faecousia. The sequence goes on from JAZOWQ010000080.1 coordinate 17,559, forward strand.
CTTTCCGCTTTTGCAGGCAGTTATACAAAGGATCCCGGGCAAACGCACCCTGGGTAATCACCGTCACCACCGGCACATTCAGCTTTTTCAGCAGAACACCCATTTTCCGGGGCAGCGGGGTGGCCGTACCGTCAAAGGAATAGCTGGCCTCCGGGTACATCAGCACGCTCACCCGCTTTTTCTTCAGCAAATGCTCCATATCCCGGATGAGGGTGATATCGCTGACAAACTTTTGGGTGGGGATACACCCCAACAGGCGCATTAAAAGGTTTTTCCCCACAAAGCCGTCGGAGGTGCAGACAATGCGGTAGCGCTTGGGGAAGAAAATTTTCGACACAATTTTCAGGTCAATAAAGCTGGAGTGATTCATAAGAATCAGGCAGGGCTCTTTCTTGCCGATGCGCTCCATACCGTGGGTTTCGTAAGTAAACTTGGTGGGCAACAAATCAAAGATTGCCAAAACCCGCACCACCAGTTGCAATAAAAACATAGGTTTCAGGGGCTTGCGGTGTTTATTGCGGGGTAAAGCCATCACTTTTTCATAGGGAAGCCGTTTGATTTTGATTTTCATAGCGGGATCCCTACTCTCTTTTTTTCTACAGTTCCATCTTACTATACCGCCACCGGGATAGCAAGGAGAAATTTCTATTAAAAAACACAGGTCTGCAATGAACAGAACCAGTAAAACTGGACAATAGACAAAACACCCCCTGATGTAGGATAATTACATCAGGGGGTATTGTTATGAACAAAAGAAGATATACACAGATTAACGAGTACGAAGCCATTATTATCGCTATGCGAGAA
>JAZOWQ010000081.1:0-31794 GCA_045659325.1 Faecousia sp.
ACGGAAATATTTCGTTCGGCCGGCTTTGCGCCTTATGCCTCAGCCTCTGTCACCGGCAGCTGTTCAGCCATTTCAGCTGCTGTCAATCTTTTCACCTTCAGCTTATTCAGCAGAATGTGGGCTGTCAGCATCGCGCCGCCAAAGACCAGCATCACAAGGGTTCTCACCAGCATACCGGTGGTAAATGCGCCCAACAGAGAGCCGACTGCTCCTGCAATCTGCGCGCCGGCCTGCTTGGCAATTTCACCCACTGCGGACTTGCTCACCAGCAGGCCAACAGTAGTAAATGCGCCAAAGCCGCCACCTACAAACAAATCGATTGCCAACCAACGGAAACCTCTCAGATTGGGGATTCGGCAGACGAAAATCAATGCAGACAGCAGTACAATCGCACCGATCACAATCAGCTTGATGGTATTCTTCATGGCAAGAATTTCCAAAGCGGTTTCCAATGCCGGAACGCTTTCCGCCAACTGTTTTTTCACATCCTCAGGCTTGGGCAGAGCCTGCATGATTTCCTCTGCACCCTCGTCTACCGCTTTCTGAATATTGCTCTTCAGTTCTTCTGCATCCATATTGGCGCATTCGGGAACATTGGCCCGCAGAACCTCCACGATTTCATCAATATTGTCATTGACGATGCTCTTAATCTTCTCGGCATTGAATTTTGCCTCCTGATTGCTGCCGGTAAGGGCGCCGGTCAGGTCCTCGGTATAGGCTTCAAGCAGTTCCTTTGCCGCCTTGGAGGACAAAATTGCGCTGAGCTGCTCCTGGCCGATGCTGTCACCAAAGATACCGGACAGCACATCCTTGCCCACGTCCTCAGCGGTGTCGTTGGTTTGCACCACATTGGACAGTGTCACGACCTGCACATTTTCGGCGCTTGGCTCACTGTTTTGCCCGGCGGTGAGAGTATCGGTAACAACATTGGTAATCGTCTGCGCATCCAATAGGGAAAGGGCAGAAAACGCAATGGGGGTAACAATCAGCATGAGCACAAGGACGACGCTCAGCAGTGCCGCCATAATGATACCTAAAACATTCAGTGCTTTTTTCATTTCAGATGCCTCCAAAATATGTATTTTTGCAACTGCCTCCATTATAACACCTTATGGACAAAATACCAAGTACAAATTTACAAAAAATACATTTTCACCTCCACATCCACCAATTTGCGGTTCAAAAAAGGTCTTCCATAAATTTGGTTATTTTTTTGTGAAAAATCAATTAAAAAAGTGTTGAAATAAAGAAAGATATGTGGTAAAGTATCAATGAGAATTTACTGTTTTGCGCCCAGCAGGAATTTCGGTACATAAGGCGCATTTATCTGCATAGGTTTATAATGTATATATGTTGTAATATCCAAGATGCAGCACAACTACATATAGTAAAAATAGGGAGTGATTTTATGAGGCTCAGAATTTTGTGCGTATTCGTTGCGATTTGTCTGATGGCAAGTCTGCTTCCCCTGACTGTTCTTGCGGAAGACCCCAGTGTTGTAGTGAATTTCACTAATCCCGAGGAATCCGACAGCTTTTCCGTTACGGTTGCTCCTGGTGAGTCCAAATTCGTTATCACCAACGCTGACAAAAAATTTGTTATGTGGACCGAGGAAAATCCGCCTGCGGATAATTTTATCAAACTGGAATATCCCGCTGACGGCAAGGCCACCCTGCAGGTCACCCTCAATAACATTGACGCCTTCAGCTCCTCTCAATTCTTCAAAAGACCCTCCATCGCTTTTACCCCGGGTGAATATTCTGTTGTTATAAATCTGGTTGGCAACAATAAGCTTACCAACAGCCTTTCCTCTTGTATTTTCTACGAAGGCATCAAGAATATGACCATCACCGGTCCCGGCAATCTGACCATGCTGAACACCAGCTCTGTTGACGGTTCTATTTGGGGAAGAGGCGGCGACCTGTTGATTCAGGATACCACCCTGGATATTACTGTAACATCCTCAACGAACTCCAATCACAACGCCATCTTGTTAGCTTCCGGAAATGTCACCCTTGACAAGGTCAAGATTACCTACTCTCTCACTGGCGGCTGCCTGGTGTTTATGGGCACCTTCACCGAAAAGGTTGGCCGTAAAACGGTGGACACCGCTACAGACAGATTTATCACCATCAAAGATTCGGAAATTTCCGGCTCGGCAAACCTTTGCTCGTTCCGGTCCACGACCCCCTGTACCATTATTAACAGTACCCTGACCATTATCAAGAACTCCACCCGCGCCAAAATTTGTCCTGAATACGCTATCTTCTGCCCTGCACCTAATCTGGAAGGTGAATACACCGCTCTGGCAGGCATGGCTAAGTCACCGGAAAAGGCCAAGGAGTTCAATGTGAAAAAGCTGGAGTCCTATACATATTTCAGTCTGACACCCGGCAAGGCCGAGACCGTCCCCGAAACAACTGTTGCCACCATTCCCGAGACAACGGTTGCCACCATTCCCGAGACAACTGTTGCCACCACTCCCGAAACAACTGTCGACACCACCCCCGATGTAACTACCGACGCTGCTGCCGACAACAATTCCGGCACTCCTATGAAGATCGTTTTCATAATTGCAGCAGCCTTGATTGTAGCTGCCGGCGGCGCAGCAGGCGTGATTCTCTACACGAAGAAGAAAAAGGCCTGAGTTATTGTAATTTAAGAAAGTGTGTCATAAGGCATTCTTTCTTGTAAGCATAACCCCATATATTATAAAAAGGAGATTCTAAGAAATGAAAAAAGCATTGGTACTCATTTTGGCACTGTGCCTGATCGCAGGCATGCTGTCCTTCACCGCAATGGCTGAAGAAACCCCCGCCCCTGAAGGCACCACCGCACCCACCGGACCCCAAGTAACATTCTTCTACGGTGTCGGATCCGACGGCAAAGCCACGCGTTTCTCCCTGTACCTCCAGCCCGGCGTTCCTGCATACGTCACCGCTGGCGATGACAAGGTAATTACCCAGTGGACTGACACCGCAAACGCCCCCACTGACAAGTTCATCAAGCTGGAGTACGCTGCAGACACCGCTACTGTGAAGGCTACCTTCAACAATTTCGTAGCTGACGCTAGTGCGGCCGGCAAAACGGGCTACACCTGCCACGCTGTTGAATTCAAGACAAACGATGTGGAAGCCTACGACGTCGTTGTAGAGCTGGTTGGAAACAACGCCATTACTAACAGCAACTCCTCTTGCCTTAAGCACACCAACAACGGCACCATGACCATTACCGGTTCCGGCTCCCTGACCCTGACCCAGACGGGTGCTGCCCCCGCCGCACTGTGGTCCTTCGGCAACGGTCTGATCATTAAGGACACCACCGTGAACATCAATGTGGAATACGGCAGCAGCAACCAGCATCACAACATTCTGGTTTCCAAGGGCAATGCAACCTTTGAGAATGCAAAAATTTCTGCCATTAGCAAAAACGGCAGTAGTGTTGTCTTCCTTGGTCTCCCCCAGACCAAGAATGCTTCAAAAACCGTAGACCCTGCTACCGACCGTTTCATCACCGTAAAGGGTTGCGATATCACCGCCACATTAAAGGCAGCCGTCTTTGAATCTACCAACCCCGCTACCATCACCAACTCCACCCTGACCGCAACCAAGACATCCGCTTCAAACGGCTACGATGAGCTGTTTGTACCCTCTCCCACCTTTGAAGGTGAGTACACCGCTTTGGCCGGTCTGGCTAAGAATGCCAACAATCCCGAAAAGCTGAAGGCATATGCGCCCGGTAAGCTGCGCTCCTACACCTTCTTCTCCCTTGTTCCCTACATTGTAGAGACCACTCCTCCCACTACCGAGGCTACCGAGCCCGTAGAGGCAACTCAGCCCGACAACAATGATGCAACTCAGCCCGACAATAATGATGCAACTCAGCCCACCACCGAGGCTACCGAACCCGTAGGTGCAACTCAGCCCACCACCGAGGCTACCCAGCCCGAGACCCAGGCACCCACCACTGAGGCTACCGAGCCTGTAGACACCGACGGTAAATCCTCCGGCAGCCCCCTGAAGGTTGTTGTGATCATCATTATTGTTCTGGTTGTTCTGGCCGGTGCAGCTGTTGCAGCTCTGTTCATTCTGAAGAAGAAGGGCATCATTAAGTAATGTATTTTAAGGGAGGGCGCCATCCGGCGCCCTCCAGAAACCCCGGTATGTTCCCAACGGGAGCTTACCGGAGCCCTATATACATTATAAAAGTGCACTATCCGTTTATTTTATTCCCGGCTTTTTGGTTGGAAGACTTCCAGGAGTACACCAACCTGAAAATAAAGCAAAATCTATTACAACAAGGAGAAACTGCTATGAAGAAGAGACTTTTAGGTCTTGCGCTGGCGCTGGTCATGGTTATCAGCCTGCTGCCTCTGACCGCATTTGCCGCAACTCCCAGACCCGCATTTGTTTTTTACGATCCTAATATCACCGCTACCGACAATAAAATTGTTCAACTTGTAGCAAGTGGCACGACCTTTTATGTAACCTTTGAAGACGTTTCGGACGGCAGTCAAGTAATTGGCAACAAACCCGTTGTGGTGCCCCAGGATGCCGCTGCGCCTACAACCAACTACATTAAGTTCCAGTTTATTGATGGCGTATTCTACATCACCTTCCATGAAATCAACTGCCGGCCCAGTGCATCATACGGTACTACTGCTTTCATGAGATTTTATAAGAACACCTCTAGCTTCACCAATGAATATGATATCGTCCTTACCTTGGAAGGCGAAAACACCATCTCCGGTGGCACCAACGCACGAATTCTATTCGATAACCAAGGTGATGTAACCATTACCGGCTCCGGCTCCCTGAATTTCTCTACTGTGCTGTCCACCAATGTCATGGTACAAAAGAAGAACAGCGGCAATCTGCTCATTCAGAACACTACCTTAAGCATTGCAGATACAGATAACACCGACAACAGCACCGCCTGCCTGGCTGTCAACGGTCAGGTTACCATTGATAACTCCACCGTCAACATTTCCAGTGACAGAAGTTCCTCTATCGTAATCGGCACCAGCGCTACGGCTCTCATCAGTGGCAATACTACCACAGGTGTTACCATCAAGAACGGCTCCAACGTAAACCTGGATGTGGAGAAAGGTTATCCTGCTATAAAAACCAATGGTCCCATCTTGATTGAAAACTCCTCTGCTGAAATCAGCAAGAGTAGCGGTAACCTAAATCCCGTTATGACCTCTGTACCTTCCGTCACCGGTTGTACCACTGTAAAGTACGGCGAAACCGCCGCTAAGGCAAAAGATTTGGATTTTAGCGTTCTTGCATCCGGTACCACTCTTGCTACCGATCACAAATTTGTGTACTTTAAGGCTGTTCACGAGTGCGTTGCACAGGCTGACGACGGCAACTGCACAACCGCAGCAATGTGCGCTTGCGGCAAGGAAGCCGTAGCTGCCAAGACTCACATCGCCGGCGCTAACGCTGACGACTGCACCAAGGACACCCTATGTGGCAACGCCGGTTGTACTCAGGTTTTCGCTACTAAGCTGGGCGACGCTCACGTGAAGGGCGAGGACGACGGCGACTGCACCACTCCCATTATGTGTACCAACACCGGCTGCGCTCAGGAAGCTGAGGCCGGCGCTGCGAAGCACACCTACACCCGTACCGACTGCTCTGTCGACTCCATCTGCTCCGTATGTAACAAGGTTGCTGTTCCCGCTGGTCAGCACGAAGGCGGCGAAGCTACCTGTAAGGCTAAGGCTAAGTGCGAGCACTGCGGCACAGAGTACGGCGAGCTGGGCGCATGTAAGCCCGCTGCTGACGACGGCAACTGCACCACCGCTGTGAAGTGCTCCGTCTGCGGCAAGGAGACCACCAAGGCTCAGACTGCTCACAAGTACACCGACAAGGCTGACACCACTTGTGACAACGCAGGCTGCACCAACACCCGTAAGGTTGAGGGCACCGAGAACCCCAAGACCGGCGACAACACCGCTCTGGTTCTGATGGTTTCCCTGATGGCTACTGCCGCTGCTGCTTTCGTTTGCACCAAGAAGTTCGCTCGCTAAGTCGAAAGAGAATTACGATTCTGTAAAGGAATTTAAATTCTAAATCCCAACCGGGGCGTGTTGAGAAACACGCCCCGGTTTTTTCAAACTATTTATTGTCATTGCGAGCCAGTTCGCACACTGGCCTGGCCATCTGCACTACCCACTTCGAGATTGCCACATCGGGCACTGGCCCTTCTGGCAATGACGGGTAGAAACAGGGTTGTATTTCCTCTGGTCAATGTGCTGAATTATCGACCCCTATACAAAAAAACGTCCGGCGGGGTTCCGCCGGCCGTCTCATTATTTTAATTGTATATTACAGGGCATCGCGGTGCTTGTTCATGACCACCAGAGGTGCTTCGTGAACCTTGGTAATCACATCCATCAGGGCAATCAGCTGCTCGTCCTTGATGGGGTACTCGGCGCCAAAACGCAGCGCACCATAAACATGATTCCAGAAGGGCTCCCATGTGTCCATATCCAGCTCTCCGTACTTGAAATCCTGCTCGACCCAATCGGGATTCACCTTTGCCACAAAGGTACCGGCTGCGCCGAAGGACTGGCCGGGAGTGTCGGGGTTGGCAACAACCTCAGGCATTACCTGCTTGGGATCCATATACTTAGCGTGGATATGACCGCTGACACACTCGACAGAGCCGCGGCTACCATGAATCACATAACGACGGCCGGTGTTCAGTGCGGAAGCGCCACTGACACTCACATTGGCGTGACGACCGTTTGCACCTTCCAGGTGTACGGTGAAATGGTCCTCGCAGTCACCGCCGGCAGCAACCTGATAGCGGTTGCTTTGCTGTTCCACAACGGGAGCGTCCAGCAGCATCAGAGCCTGATCCAGAATGTGGGGACCCCCGTTCAGAGCCTGACCACCGCCAAACTCATCGATGGTCTGCCAGCCGTCACGGCGCTGATACCCCTTCTGGCAAATATTCACTTCAAAAATATCACCCAGGACACCGGAATCTACAATTTTCTGAATATCGGTGTAAACAGGCTCAAAACGGCGGTTCTGACGGACAAACAGGCGGGGCTTGCCCTCCTTGTTCGCCATGGAAATCAGTTCCTTAGCCTGCTCCACATTGATGGTCATAGGCTTCTCCAGCAGAACATTCTTGCCTGCCTCCAGAGCCAGCTTTGCGTGAGCATAGTGGTCGCAGTTACGGGTTGCGATATCAACCAGCTCTACATCGGGATCAGCCAGCAGCTCTTCGATAGTAGCGTAGCCCTTGCAGCCCAGAGTTTCTTCTGCTCTGGTAACCCGATCGGGGATAATGTCGCAGCAAGCAACGACCTCAAACAAGTCCTTCTTCTTAGCCAGCTCCTTCATCTGCATGCCCCAGCCGGCACGGCCAAGGCCTACAACACCTAACTTGACGGGATTCTTTTCCTTCTTCATAGACAATTCCTCCTTATGTATTAGATACCGCAATCGCGCATATAATCACGGCTGATCTTCAAATCCTTAGCAGGCTCCTGCAGGTGGGTATCGTGCTCCACATGAATCCAGCCGCTGTAGCCCTTCTCCTGCAGCTTCAGCAGAACCTGACGGCTCAGGTCGCCCATCTCACCGGCGCCCAGCTCACAGAAACGAATCCGTGCGCTCCAATCCTCTGCCTCCTTGTCCTTGTAAACGAAGTCCTTTACATGGACAGCGCCCAGACGGTCAAAGTACTTGTCGATGAAGTACAAAGGATCACCGCCGGCAACGACCATATGGCCGATGTCCAGGAGCAAGCCTGCTTCGGGGCACTTTGCCAGGAAGGTTTCTACCTGCTCAGGTGTCTCAACAATACCCATATGGTTGTGCAGCAGCACCTTAACGCCGTACTTCTTGGCAGCTGCAATCTGATAATTGGTCCGGCGAGTGTACAGCTCCATATTGTTCTTAAAGGGGCCCTCTGTCCAGATGTACTTCAAACCCAATGCTGCGGTGAAGCGGATGTTCTGACGGGAAGTATCTGTACGGCAGGTGGCAAAGTCCATACCCATCTGACGGGCATCAGCCATAATTTCAACCGCTTCTGCAGCGTTCTTAGCCTCCAAACGCTCGATGCCGTCGAAACCAATTTCCTTGAGCATGGTCAGGCGGTCACGATAGTCATACAGAGCGCCCTCCCACTGGTTTACACCAAAGTCTGCAATACCAACTTTAATCATAAAAATTTCCCTCCATGTGTTTATAGTGGTGTTTCCATTATATAGGATGCCTCCCCCTGCGGTCAAGAGAGCATTTTAAGAAAAAGTCTGCTTACTTGTCATATATTAAGATATTTTTAAAAAATTCTCTTGATATTTTCCGTTATTCATTCTATTTCCTTGGAAAATATTTAACTGATGCAATTTCCTTGACTTTTCAAAACTCTTGTTGTACCATATCCTTGATAAGCTAGGCTTGGGAGGCGCAGACCGTGGAGAATGTGCTGATAATACTATCCGGCAACAACCGGGTCAGCCAGGTGCGTCGGCTGAATGACACGATCAATTACTGCGACCTGACCTTCGTCTTTTCCGGAGAACTCCGTTACACCGTGGACGGCGCCGCTGTGACGGTAAAAAGCGGCGACGGCATCTTTATTCCCCAGGGGAGCCATCGGGTGCGATTGGCCGGCGAACAGGAGGCCCACTATTTCAGCATCAATTTTATTGCAGACGAGGCTTTATACCAGGGACTTCCCCTGCATCTGAAATTCTGCCTGACCAACACCATCAAGGAACAGCTGCTGCTACTGAAGGCAATGCGGGCCGACCGCACCAGCGCCTATGCAGCCGCCAAGCAGGCGCTGACTTTGGAGCTTTTGTTTGTGCTGATTCGGGAGCAGCTGGAAAGTGCTTCCCGCAACCCTTATGTCAGCGCCATTTTGTCCTACATCAAGACCCATTTTCAAGAAGCCCTAACCCTGCAGGACATTGCCGATGCAGTGCATCTGACCGTGCCTTACTGCTGCTCACTGGTAAAGGAGCATTTGGGAGCAACTATTTACGCCCTGATTTTGGAGGAACGGCTGTACCTCGCCAAGGAATACATCCTCCGTGGAGAAAAGAGCTTGCAGGAGATTCCCGCCTTGTGCGGGTTTCGAGATTACGGACATTTTTCCAAATCCTTTCGCAAGCATGTAGGTATCCCCCCCTCTCAGTATCGGGCCACTTTTTCCGCAGAACAATTCGGCAAATAAGCCGGTTTACATTACATTCAGAAAGGGATAGATATTATGAGCAAATTCTTACTCAGCGCCTTTGCCGACGAGGCAGGCGAAAGCTTGCAGGAGCAGATTGCTGCCCTGAAGCGCAACAACATCACCCATATGGAAATCCGCGCTGTGGACGGTGTCAATGTATGTCTGACCCCCCTGGACAAAATTAAGGAATACAAAAAGCAGCTGGACGAAGCCGGCATTAAGGTTGTTACCATCGGCTCTCCCGTGGGCAAGGTCCATCTGGACGAGGACTACACCGAGCATGTGGCTATGTTCCTCCACACTTTGGCAGTTGCCAAGATTCTGGGTGCTACCCGGATTCGTATGTTCTCCATTTTCCTGCCCCAGGATGAGGACGCCGCCAAGTACAAGGAACTGGTTATGCGCCGTATGGCAGAGATGGTGGAAATCGCCGAGGGCACAGGCATTACCCTGTATCACGAGAACGAAAAGGATATTTACGGCGATGTGCCCGAGCGGGTGCTGGAGCTGATGGAGGCTTTCGGCGGCAAGATGCAGTTCATTTTCGACCCTGCCAACTATGTCCAGTGCGATCGGGATCCTCTGGAGGTCTATCCCCTGCTGAAGGATAAGATTGCCTACTTCCACATTAAGGACGCCCGTATGGACAACAAGCGTGTTGTGCCTGCCGGTACCGGCAGCGGCCGTATCCCCCAGATTCTGAAAGACTACGCCCAGACTCACGAAAACACCATGTTGACCCTGGAACCCCATCTGAAGGCTTTTGCCGGTCTGAAGGACGAGGTCAGCATTCAGTATGACGAAGAGGCTGCTTACAAGGATAACAACGAAGCTTTCGATGCCGGCGTTGCTGCGCTGAAGAAGATTTTGGACGAAGAAGGTCTGAGCTATGAGTAAGGTACGGGTTGCCGTCATTGGTGTAGGTAACATGGGCTCTGCCCACGCAAAGCATATTGCTGATGGCGCTATTTCCGGTATGGAGCTGGTAGCTGTCTGTGATCCCGACGAGGCCAAGCTGAATTGGAGTCGGGAGCGACTGGGTGATATTTCCTTTTACAAGGATTATCACAAGCTGCTGGATGACCACATCTGTGATGCTATCATTATCGCCACACCCCATTATCTCCACCCGGTGATTGCTGCAGAGGCCTTTGAGAAGGGCTACCATGTGCTCAGCGAAAAGCCTGCCGGTGTGTACACCAAGCAGGTACGGGTTATGAATGAGGCTGCCAAAAAAAGCGGCAAGGTGTTTGCTCTGATGCTGAATCAGCGGACCAATCCTCTTTATCAGAAGGTGCGCGAACTGGTGCAAGGTGGCGCCATCGGCGCGCCCAAGCGGTTTATTTGGATTATCACCAGCTGGTACCGCACCCAGGCTTACTACGACAGCGGTTCCTGGCGAGCTACCTGGGCAGGTGAAGGCGGCGGTGTGCTGCTGAATCAGTGCCCCCATCAGTTGGATTTGTGGCAGTGGATTTTCGGTATGCCCAAGTCTGTCCATGCCAAGTGTTCCATTGGTAAATACCACAACATTGAGGTAGAGGACGAGGTCACCATCACTGCCGAGTATGAAAATGGCGCGTCTGCCTGCTTTATCTCCACCACCGGCGAGTTCCCCGGCACCAACCGGCTGGAAATCTCCGGTGACAAGGGCAAAATCGTAGTGGAAAATCACAAGCTTAGCTTCTGGAAGCTGGATGTTCCCGAACGGGAATTCTGCTTCACCTCCAAAAAGGGCTTTGCCCCCATCCCCATGACCTTGGAGGAAACAGAAATTGAAGATTTGGGAACTGCCCATGCCGGTATTCTGCAGAATTTTGCCAATGCAATCTTGTACGGCGAAGAACTGATTGGACCAGGCTATGAGGGCATCAACAGCCTGACCATCTCCAATGCCGCATTCCTGTCTGATTGGACCAAGCAGGAAATCACCCTGCCTATGGATGAGGATTTGTTCTATCATCTGCTGCAGGAGAAGATTGCTGCCTCCGGTAAAGCTGCCAATCTGGAATCCTCCCAGATTGAGAACTTTGACGGTGTTTACAATATCCGTTGGAGAAAGATGTAATATACATATAAAAAACGCGTGCTGAAAGCCTCGGCACGCGTTTATTTTTTTGTCCCCGGAGTAATGGCAACGATTTCCGCCATGGAAATTGTTTCGCCGGTGGTAAGAACGATGGATTGTGTGTATTCGTCTAACTTTTTTACCGGAGCAGTGACGGTGATATATGCGCCGCCGGCTTTCCGGGAATCCGGTTGGAAATAGGTAATCGTTACCCGGGGGTGCTCGGAACTGTGTTCCTGCAAATACCGGTACACCTCATTCAAAAGCTGCTGTTCACTCTCCGTCAGTTCTGCCCGCGGGGTGGTGAGCCTTGCAGTCTCCGCAAGTTCCGTATCATAGCCTGTCAGCGCCGCAAAGGGGGCAAACTGGGCCGCCCGGTCTGCGTTGGACAAAGCAGCGTGTCGGACGGAAACCGGGTGGGGTAAGTGAATAATATCATCGTAATCTGCCATATGCCCTCCTATGCTTTGTGGCCGCCGATTTGGCTGTTCCGCTGAACAGCGGTTGCCCCCTCCCAAAGGTTCATACCCTTGAGAACGATATTTTTTCCATATCGCTTTTGTAGGTGTAAAATGGCTTTCTGCCGCCGTTTTTCTCGCTGACAGATTGCCTTTTGGGCAGTTCTTGCCTCCCATTCTCCAAAAAAGTCCGTCTGCTCATAGGGTCGGGCTTGCTCGGCCATTCCCTCCTTCAGAATATGGTTCGCATTCAGGGTCAGCCGCCGCACCAGCAGTCCGGGATTTACAATCCGGTCGAACAGCTCCATAATCCTGTCAGTGAGCAGGCGGGTGGATGCAGTGTGCAGACCTAAGTTTACTGTGCCACAGGCATGTTTAGGGACTTTTCTGCCGTAGTGGTCTGTAGTAATTTCCCCGTGGTAGTTTTGGCTGATTTCCGGGTTTGTGAGATTCTCAATATCATAGCCCACGGTCAGCACCAGCTGGTCGGTTTCCAACCCCTTATCCACCAAATCCAAGGAAAGCAAATCCACCATCTCCCGGGCAATCAGCTTGGCAGTATCAAATGGAGTTGGCTCACTAAGCACCTGCCCAGAGCTGATACTGCTGCTCTCCGGGCGGTAGGCTTTGATGTCCGCAAGGGTGCAGCTCTCCCAGCCCCAAGCGTGGTCAATGAGCAGCTGGGCGTTGATGCCAAAGGTCTTATAGAGTAAATCCTCGTTGTAAAACTCCGTGGATTCACCGATAGAACAACGGGCAATCTGCCCCATAGTATGGATACCGATTTTGGCCAATCGGCGGCTGTATCCCCTGCCCACGCGCCAAAAATCCGTCAAAGGCTTATGATCCCACAGCAGACGGCGGTAGGACATCTCATCTAACTCCGCAATCCGCACACCCTTTTCATCGGGGGGCATTTTCTTTGCCACAATGTCCATAGCGATTTTTGCAAGGTACAGATTTGTGCCCACCCCGGCGGTGGCGGTAATACCGGTTTCGGAAAGCACCGCGTCAATCAGCTTTCGAGCCAGTTCATAGCCGGACAAACCATAGGTTTTTCGGTAGGGGGTGGCATCGATGAACACCTCGTCGATGGAGTACGGGTGGATATCCTCCGGCGCGATAAATTGCAGATAGGTTTCATAAACCCGGCTGCTGACCTCCATATAATGGGCCATACGGGGCGGGGCAACAATAAAATCTGCCTCCAATTGGGGATTGTTGGCCAGTTCCACGGAGTCGCAAGACTTACCCGTAAATTTGCGTACCCTACCCCGGCGCAGGGCGTTGGCCTCTTTTAACTTCTGTTTTGCTTCAAACAGGCGGGGTCTGCCGGGGATCCCCAAGGCTTTCAGAGCCGGGGTTACCGCTAAGCAAATGGTCTTATCCGTCCTGCCCTCGTCTGCCACCACCAGATTGGCAGTCAACGGATTCAGCCCCCGGTCGATACACTCCACGGAGGCATAGAACGACTTCAGGTCGATGGCAATATACACTTTTTCTGACACTTCTCTACGCCTCCCTTTATTTGCGAACACTTGTTCTATAAGGAGTATAACAGACACGCTCCCCTTTTTCAAGTGGTTTTTTCGGAGAATTGTTGTAAATTCAAACCAACTGTGGTAATATAAGGAAAAAGCTTAAGGAGGAAGCGTTATGAAAGATACCAACTGCGGATACTGTATGCGTGGGGAGCTGCTGGACAAGTTCGGCATTTATATTTGCGACCTGCGGGTAAGTAGCCTGATTCTGTTTAAGGAGCAGTCCAAGCCCGGCAGAGTCATCGTGGCCTATAAGGATCATGTGAGCGAGATCGTGAACCTGACCGAGGAGGAGCGGAATCTGTTCTTTGCCGATGTGAATCAGGTTGCCAATGCCCTGCATAAGGCATTTGCCCCCAAGAAGGTGAACTACGGCGCTTATGGCGATACCGGCTGCCACCTCCACTTCCACCTTGTTCCCAAGTACGAGGGCGGCGACGAGTTCGGCGGCGTGTTCCAGATGAACCCCGACAAGGTCTACCTGACCGATGCTGAGTACAAGGAAATGATTCAGAAGATCAAGAATAATTTGTAAAATACACAAAAAACTCCGCTCACCAAAGTGAGCGGAGTTTTTGTCAAAGAGTTTATAATTTACTGCAGTTCAGAAACAGAAATTTCAATTACCTCACAGTCATCAAGCAACAGTAGCGGTTTCAGAGCTGAAACATCCTTACTGCTAATACCAAAATAAATCTCTTCCGTATCGATTGATTGAATAAAATGATTGACAGTACAAGAAATTGCGTCCAAGCACTCCGCCTTATTGAACAGGATATTCCAAGTGCCACAATATACCTTTGTGCTGGCTGATTCTGCAAATTTCCGGGATAGCACATCTGTCTGGGTTTCATCATCGACGAGGATTATATATAGCTTTTTCATTCTATCACCGCCTACAAAATCATTTCTTTAATTTACCTTTAGCAGTATTAATCGATGCTATTAATATTCGTTTAATTTCCAAACAATCATCAAGCAATGAACCGCTCATTGTTTCATCAATATACTCAGACATATGAAGTAATTTGATCCAATACTCTGTTTCAGCGGTTTCTTTTAACGCAATATGCATTTTTGAAATAAAATCAGCGATACTTTGCCCATAGTTTGCTTCATTAATATTTGCGCCAATGCTTGTTCCGCTACGAATTACCTGCTTTGCAATAGTCATTCCCTTTTTGTTCTTAATTAAAAAGTCATGCAGTTTAATAATTCTTGCAGCAAACACAATGGATTTATCTATCAAAACATTTTCCTTCATATATTCACTTCCTTTTGTTAAATATAGCACATACTAAAGACTTAGTCAAAATTTTTCATTATTCATTAGCTGTGCGACTTCATTCTTCATTATTCATTTGAAAATCCGTTCTCAAATAATAAATAATGAATGATGAAAAATGAATAGTGAATAATATAAGCAAAAATCCGTCCTCTCACGAGAACGGATTTTTGTTTGGAGCTGATACCCGGATTTGAACCGGGGACCTCATCCTTACCAACTATTTTGAAGCGGTTTTTGCCTTGCGTTGCTTGTCGTAAATTATTGGATAAAACCCTTGCGTACCAACGACTTTTTGGATTTGCTTGTTGCTCCCTGCTGTAGCTTGCGGTGGGTGTTTTGTGTCGGTTTTTCACGGCCCGTTACGGTTTTGTGTCGGTTTCTACGCGTCCTTAATTGCGTCCCGGAAGATCTGACTTGCCCGTCTGATGCTCTCCTGATCGGCGTGGGTATACATCCGCAGGGTGACAGCTTTGTCCGTATGACCCAGCTTTTCCGACACGCTGGCAATGTCTGCGCCATTGGTGATGGCGATACTGGCAAAGCTGTGCCGGAGTTTGTGAGGATGCAGACCCTGGACACCGTATTTCCTTGCAAAGTTTTGCAGGTAACGGGCTGGGCTTTGGGGATGGATAGGCTCAGCACTGCCTTCCTGGGTAAAGACGTATTGGCTGATGGCTTTCCTGCTTTGCTCAAGCCGAAGCTCACGCAGCAGCGCAATAATCTGTAGGTCTACATCAATGGTACGGTTCCGGCCATTCTTCGGCGTGTCCAGATAGATGCCCTTGTCCGGGGTATAACAGAGGTTGCCGCAGATGGTGATGGTGTTCTTTGTAAAGTCCACATCCTTCCACTGCAGTCCGCAGCACTCGCCCCGGCGGATGCCGGTGTCAATCAGCAGACGGATCATTGCCCGCCATTTCAGTGGCTCCTGGGATAGGCAATTCCAAATGTGACGGATCTCTTCCACAGTATAAGCCTCAGCCTCTTGTGTTTTCACTTCGTCCTTTCGGGGCCTGGGGCGCTGCACCTTGTCCATGGGGTTGCGGTCAAGCAGATCTGCAAGATATGCCATTTTGAACAGCCCTTGCAGAACAGTATACACTTTGATCACGGTGCTATGGCTCTTGCTTTGAGCCTGCATGGAAAGTAGCAGAGCGGTAATCTGTGCAGCAGTGACCTCCGGAAGCTTGAAATCTCCCAGAACCGGATATATCCACTTATTCAGATTGCCTTGATAGCTTGTGCGTGTGTTCTCAGAACAGTGGATTGCCAAAGAAGGCATATACACCGTTTCGCCGTATTGCTTTAGGGTTTTTATCTGCGCGGCTTCCAGTTCTTTCCGGTAACTCTCTATGCGCTCTTCCTGCCGGGTAATTACCTCACCAGCTTTGACCTTTCGCTCAAACTCCACGGCCACTTTGACCAGCTCCCGGTCAATGGCTTTTTGACTCCAACCTGCAGGTGGATACCACCTTGTGGTAAGACGAGGAAGCCCTCTGCCCCGGGAGACAGAGATTTCGTAAAAGGGTGTACCGTCCTTCGTATTCAGTTTTCTTGTGGATGCCATAAGTATACTCCTTTCTTGACAGTGCGCCTGAAAAAGGGTATAATATGGGCGCACCAATACCTTATGATTTGATAGTTGTGGGGTTTTGTGCTAACCGTGTAGGAGTTGCCGCTCCTGCACGGTTTTTCTATTTTATTGTAGGTAATTCCCTTTCAAAATACTAATATAGGATTCGTGAATTTCTTATATAGATCGGATTTATTTATCTTCTTTTAATCCATTTTCAAGAAAATATTTTTGAATCTGTTCATCTCTGGGATCGGTTTCAAACCATCCGCCGTTTCCGTCGTCGAAAACCTCTGTTGCCTTATCCATCAAGTCCCTTAATTGAAATCTGGCATATGCTGTAATGGTTTCCTCCATAATATCACGATACTCTGCGTCATCGAGAAGAAATAGCCGTTTGCGGTCGTAATCAATGATCAAAGTGTGGCCATTTACTTTATCGGAAGATTCCTGTGAAAATAGCGCTCCTAAGCTGCCGTCCCTCGCGTTAATTAGTTCGTAACCCAACGATTGCATATAGGCATCAAAATGACTTGTCTTGTTTATTTCGTCGCGAACTGCTTCTGGAGTTAGATACTTGATGGGGGTAGAACCGGGATGGCACAGTGCGAGAATCGAGAGGTCTAATGCATTACAAATCCGGAGCAAGATTTCATACCTTGGTTCTCTCTTACCAAGCTCATATTGCTGGATGGTGCCCGTTGCCACTCCTGCGGCTTCAGCTAGTTGTTTTTGCGTCATTTTTCGATGTTTTCGGGCTTCTTTGATGCGTTCACCGATAGTCATATGATCACCTCGCATTCAATATAGCATACTTTTCTCTAAAATGCAATCAAAAATATGCAAAATTTACTGTTGACACATTCAAATGAATATGTTAAAATACAAACACAATCAAATGAATGTGTTTTCCGCGAAGTGACAAAAGGTAGAATCAGTATAGAGGAAAGCAACGTTTTGATGGCAAACCCAGAACAAGAAACCAAATTGCAAAGGAGGCTTAACTATGCAAAACAAAACAACCACTGGCGCTCCCTTCCAGAAGATCCAGGATGCGTGCGCGACCACCGGCCTTTCAAGGTACTTCCTTCGAAATGGCTGCAAGGATGGATCTGTCCCCCACATCAAAAGCGGCGGGGTATATTACATCAATATTCCCGCGCTACTTAAGAAACTGGAGGCAACCCAATGAAAACAGAAATATGCTATTCTGGCAAAGCAGGCTCGGCAAAACCAAAGAATCACCGACAACAGGGGTGAGGACTTTCCCGTGGAGATAGAGAGAATACACATCAGGTGATATGGACAGGCTTTTGCCCGGCTGTATCACCTGGTTTTTATTTAATGGAAGGAGGAAATCAGTATGAAGTGCTTGTGCAAGTATGATTGGGTAAAGTTACCCCGAGACTATGCGGATATGGGCAAGGGTCTTATGAGCCAGTGGACAAAGCTGGCATCTCGTGCCGCTTTTCGCAAGGGTATCGCTACCTACTGCAGCCACGAGAATCCTGTAGAGTCCGGAATGTGGTCCGGCGGCATCGTGGGTCTTAAAAAGATCCTTGGTGTCAGAAGCCGTGAGAGGGCTTTAGCGGTACTGGATGCGCTGAAGGATATGGAGTATATTTCTTACACGCTGGAGGACACCAAAAAGCTAACCTACCGCATTACCGATTGGGTAGTGGAGTGCTCTGGTGGAGAATGTACGGATGGCACTGTATACGCAACGCCCGGGCACGGGTTTCTTTGCATGCCTAGAAATATTGCCGAGCGCCTTGTCGCTCAAGGGCGCGTGTTCGAAGAGGCGGATGCCTGGCTGGATCTGTGGTGCCATACTGTCTTCAGGGATAAAGGCAATGCGTTCTCTTTCCTTGCTCCTGCCATCCAGTATGGTAAGTATGGCTCCGTTCTTACTTTGGAAACTCTGGGAAAGCGCTGGGGTTGGGAAAAGACGAAAGTGTGGCGATTCTTTAAAAAGCATGGGGAAGTCTTCCCTTTGCACCGTCTGCCCAGTTCTTATGGCTGCCTCATTTTCAACATCAAATACCCCGCTGGAACTGTAACACAGCTTCCCTCGCAGGAGGACATTATAAGTATTCTAAGCGAAATACTTATAAGTGGCAATTATACTTACACGGAAAACTCTGAGAATGCGAAGGTCAACCATATGGTTGCCTGGCACAGTGCGAAGGTCATCACCCGCCGACAGGCGGAGTCTGCCATTTTGGAGGAAAAATGTCGCGTTGCACCTCTTGCCCCTATAACGCGCGCGTATCTTTCTCGTGGTTGGAACTGTAAGCATTGTAGGAACTGTCAGTATGCCTGCCGAGGTAATTATAAGGGGCAACCTGAACCGAAAACTGAGAAACAGTACGCACCTGTGGTCCTACACGCATTTTTTGACTTAGATTGGAGGGACGATGATGGCGGAGAAATCATATTTCCGAATGCAACTGGATAGCGCCATCCGGGAGACTGAGAAGCTACTGAAGATGCTGCGATCCATTGGTGAGAGCCGGGATCTGGAAAATGCCCTAAAGCTATCCGTTACTGCAGCAAAGATCTCAGAAGGTGTCGCCTTGAAGACCAGAGCCTTACCTGCACATACCGGTCATCCACAGGCTGAAAGGATGGTTCAGGAGGCAATCTCTGAGTCCGTTCCGGTAGATATCAGACTCACAGAAGAAGACTGGTTTTATCTTCGTATGCCCATCCTGTTGCCCCGGAAAGAGAAGTCTCCACGCACCTATCTGCGTGGTTTCCTGTACCCGGCTTTGGCTGCCTTTGCTCGTGAAAGACCGCCCATCCGTTACCGGGATTGTGTGATGATCTTCCGGCATACCTATGATCGCAACCGTCCGGAACGGGAATACCGGGACCATGACAACATCGAATTAAACACCGTGGTGGATGCTGTGGCCATGTTCTTTTTGGTGGATGATACACCCTTTGAATGCCGGCATTATTACTGCAGTGTCGTCGGTGATGAGGAATCCACAGAGGTGTTTATCGTTCCCAGAAATGCGTTTGGAGCATGGCTTTCACAGGAGAAAAACATACGGAAATCAAATAACGGAAAAATGCAGGAAACGGCCGAAAAAGAATCGTAAAAAAGAGCTTTTTTACGTATGTTGCACTGACGTATAAATCAAAAACCGAAAAGCCCTTGTGCCGCAACGGTTTTTTAACACCCCTTCAGCACAGGATTTAGGCCAGGAGGCGAGTCTCAGTGCCTGAATACAAACGATTACACAGGAGGTAGAAAATGATCACGATCAGACCGGGCAGTCATGTCTACACACTGCTTTCCATACTGCCCTTCGTGGGTGAATACCCAATGTCCGCACTGAGACTCTTAGGCTCCGTCCGGTCCTATAAAGACCTGATCCACAGGCACACTCAAGTTCAGGAGTTTCGCTTTCCGGATTCAGATGAGCGCTTTACCTGCCGCCTTCTGAATGTGTGTGGGAGGGGCAATCGGAAGACCGTCCGTTTCCATAAGAGTGCTCTATTTATGCTCAAACGGTGGGATGAGGATATGTACAGGCTTTATATGGAGGAATACGACAACCACACCTTCTCCGGGAATGCCCGTCATGTGAGCCGAAACCACCTACTGGCAGAAACAGCGGTTATGTGCTTGAAGGCCGGTATCGAGGCGAACCCTATGGATACACCGGATATGCGGGAGGAAGAAATCAAAAACCTTCAATGCACCACCCCTTACTTCTATTTCGCCAGAGAGGTCAAGCGCGTTTATGAAGACGAACTGAATAAGATCCGTTATACAAGACTTGCCGGTATGCTCACTTTTTGGAATGGCGTTTATGTCGTGTATAACCTGCGTGATGAGATGCCGAAATGGATAGCAGACGGTGAGGCCAAAATACTGTGGCACATGGAGTCAATGTTCGAACCGTTACGTCAGCACTATCATCCGTTTCAGAAGGCAGCTTTGATGTTTGGTGCTAATTACAGTATTGCGCTGGATATGCTGCAAGAAATCAAGGCATCAAAGAAACAGGACAACGGCTTTTTTAGGACATATAATCAAATGCTTTTTGTACCGATGGATGATTTTGGTGTGCGGCTTCTTCGGGTAGTAACATCGAACAATTGGCAGGAAAATCTCTTGTTTTCTTTGTTTGGACCAGAAAAAGCTACTACATCCTGGGGAGGGTTACAGTTCCACACACTGATCGATGGGATAGACACATACTGCTTTTTGGATGGGGATATTCGAAATCTGTTTAATTTTCGAGATACCATTCTAATGCGAAAAGAGGGCTTGTTATCAAGCGGAACCGTTAGCGGGCACAAGGTTATTTGCTATCCTGAGCAATTGGCCTTCGTGCAAGAGTTTTTCGGTGACTTGGCGGAATATGCCACTGTCACAATGGATGCTGTGGAAAGAGTGCTGGAACTCGATAGCCCCAGCTTAATCGAATAAAGAAAGGAAGAAATACTATGAGAAAACTTATAATCATTGCTTTGGTCCTGAGTTTGGTTCTGGTCTGCTGTACTGCCCCAAACTCGGATAGAAATACTGTGAATGCCCCTGATCTCCATTTGGGTGAGACCTTTGAAGACCAGTCCTCCCAGACTGATCCTACTGAATCCCTGGAAAGTGCTGCATCGAGTCCAATGACATCAGATCCGGCACCGACTATACCTACTGTGCTAGACCCATCTGAAAATAGCACCGACGAAACTCATGCACCCCAGCAGGCAACAGAAACACCGACCACTCCAACACTGCCAATTGAGGAAACAAAGCCAACAACACCTCCGGAAACTGTTCCGACACAGCCACCGAAGACAGCGCCGGCAGAGGATCAATCAGTCACAACCGAGCCTGTGGAGACAGAACCACAGATCGATAAAAACTCCTACGAATTCAAGAAACAGGTCGCCCAGTATACAGCACAGTACATAAACCAGTACCGTGCTGCGGCAGGGGTTGGACCCTGCGAGGTTTTGCCCGGTATGACTCTGGTTGCAGAATACCGAGCCGATCAGCTCACACGAAACTATGCGCATGATACTGCAGATAAGCGTGCGGCTCTGGCGCATTATGAGTATGGCAGATAGATCGATGCCACCATCGTAGGCTTAGATCCTGAGGCCAGCTATTACGAGGCCGATGCCGCTGAGGCGATCTGTGCAGGTTTTGAGGGTAAAACCGCTGAGGAGATGGGCAAGTACATTGCAGATCTGTGCCGTAACAGTTCCAGCCACTGGAGCTATATTGGGTCTGGTAAGTTCAGCTACATCGGCATTGGTGTGGAATACCGTGCAGGATCAGCTTACGGCTGGTACGGCTGTGTGATAGTTGGAAGAACCAACTACGGCTGATTCTACAACAGTCATGATGCACCATTTCTACAGATGCCCCGGCAGGCATAACATACAGCCACAATTCCAACAAAGAGAGGATGCGGCCGTAGTGGCTGCATCCTCTGATCATTTCTGATTAGATATTTATTTATTTTACGCGGAAGATAAACAATGTTGAATCCCGAGATGATTATATTCTTGCACTTAATCTAATATGTCCGACCAATGGAACATATGCCCTTCTTCCAGTTGGTTGGTTCCTAAACAACGATTGATCAAATACCATAAGTTATGCATCTCTGGAACGAGTTTGTGCCCGTCGAAGGAAAATTCGCAATCTTCAGAGATTGAAAACTCAAATATGTATTTATCGGTTTTTTTGATGGCTGCCTTATTGAGCATTGATAGTATATGATTTCTGTTGCACCAGATATAAGACAAATCGTACCCCTTTATTTTTTCAGCAACCTCAGAATACCCTACACATTCTCTTGCTTTTTGGGGAGATTGGTTGAAAAAGTATTCGATACCACTAGTCTCAATTTGCTCATCTAACATCATATATCGAGCGTAGTTTTCATCAAAACTACACGGGTCACCTAATATACGCGGCTTAGCAATGGCAAAAATAACTATTGCGTTAGGAGTACTTTTTATTAATTCAATATCCTGCTCGGAGATTATATATCGGTATTTGGATTCATTACGCGAACTATAGTATATTTGAGCCTTAATCTGGATGTAATAGTCGACCTGCTGTGCTTCTAAATAATTTGCAGCAGCAAGATTTGTAACATGCAAATCAAAGCCAAAGTCTGGGGATAGTTTTCCAACCTGGCAGTTAAACATTTGAAGTTGGGACGAAATGAACGATTCTGCCCCTGCTCCAAAGTAAAAGTTTCGCAAATGTTCTGGCTTAATCGGCATACTAATCCTCCACAATAACGTATATTGCATAAATTTAGTCATATCTCTTTTGGCATCTTTGCATACCAATAAATAACCAATGCTTACGACTGTCGTAGCTAATTCACGAGCCGATCGCACAGTTTATTGGCCCCGATACACAGCCGTTATTCATAACAGGCGGAAAAGGCAGGTCGCATTTTTTCAATGCTGCCTCTACTTAAACCATACTCACCTGCTAATCGTTCCCAGTTATCTCTCACTGTTGTGGATATCTCATCAACAATCTTTTCTGCTTCCTTCTGTGTGATGCCATAAAACTGGGCGGTCTCAATTGCCAGATCAAAGGAAATCGTACTATCATCCTCGCTGACATTCAGTGCCAAATCTTCACCGTAAGGTACCGGGTTCACATCATACAGAGGAGACAACCGCCAACCGGTCTGGGTAAGGATAAATCCGTGGTTACGCAAGTGATCGTCAGTGTTGGAAACTGCCATATTGAACACGATTCGTTTCCACAACTCCACCAAATCCATTTTGGGTGCAGCTCCGTTAGCCTTGAGGAAAGATACCAATTCCAGATAGCTGGTACCGTCATCGGCAGATGCGCCATCTACCTTACCCAGCATTGTCATAGCGGAAGCAAAGTGGATCCGGCGATTACCATCCCGGTCAAAGCGTTTGACCAAGAAGGTGCTACCCAACTTGGAGAACGTCTCCAGACGGGATTCCGGTACATTCAGACCGCACATTTTAGCCAGATCGTGGACGACCTTTTCCCATGCGCCGGTGTTGTTATCATCGTGCTTAGAGGGAAATTTGGCAATCCACAAAGAGCCGTCCACCGCTTGTACTGTTGCTTTTGGCCTGGCACCGCCCAGAGAGGAGCCAGGGCGGATCAGTTGTCTTAACCACTTTTCTTCGAGTGTATTCTCGTCCTTTTCAAACTGCCGGGAGGCCTCCTCTAGTGCCCTCAGAGTTGCCCAAGGGGGTGCTGCGGTTTCTTTGTCGTCGGATAGAAAAGGACCACCATCTTCCAACGAAAACCGAATTGCTCCCATACGGGTTTCATCATACACACCCAGCAGATAATCACCGTCCAACAGCTTCCGCGGTTTTCTTCCTTCCTTATCCGCCAGGAACTTTTCTCTACGCTGCATCAGCACTCGTCCCCACCGGTCCGGGGAGGAATCCGCAAAGATACCAAAAGTATTCTTGTTGATAGGATACTGACGGCCCTTATACAGTGCCAGATCCGGATCCAATACATAGGCAAATCGATTTGTAGTTAGCCAGATCTCGTCATACTCAAATGCGTAATGCTCGCTGCCACGGCCATGCTCCACATAGAGCATTCCAAGTTTGGTAGGGACTTCACTGCTCCAGTTTTCGTATACATAGATCGTCTTTACCATACTCATTCTCCCTTCTTCGGGGCTCTGCGCCTTGTAGGCAGTTCCAAATCTTGAAGCTTTCTGCCAAGCTCGTCATCCTTGGCAACCAAAAGTAAATCCTTGTCCATACCATTTAAAGCGTGCAGCGCAGCAGCATAACTGCCGATAGCAACAGATGGACTGCCTTTTTCAATATTGCTCAAAGTCATTCGGCTGATTCCGGCCCGCTCTGCTACCAATTCTGCAGATAAATGCCGCCTTAATCTTGCCAATCGGATCTGCTCACCCATTTGAATTAATATTTCCTGTGTCTGCGGTAAAATCACAGTGGCCTTTTTGCTCATAGTCAGCACCTCTCTTAATGTCAATAATTATACTACTATATCGTCGCATTGTCAATTTTTATTTACATTATACTCAACAAGCAACTGCGTTATACCTAAAAGAAAATGGATCCTGCTTTGCTTGCAATTCCAATGTACACTCCCGGCAGGCATATCAAGCAGCTTCAATTCCAACAAAAGAGGATGCGGCCGGAGTGGCTACATCCTCTAATCACTTATTTGATTGTAGTCTGGGTTTCTTCAACGCCATCAATAAGTGCATCATAAGATGTGTTTAATGCTTTACGGATAGCACGGAGCTGACAGACCTGAATGTGTTGTGTACAACGTTCGATTTTAACAAGACACTCTCCGGTCATATCACAGCCATCGATTTGGAGCATTCTTGCCAAGTCTGTTTGTCCGAGGCCCTTCATTTTTCTGATTTTGCGAATATTTTCACCAATCCGATTATTTTGCTTAATCTTCTGTTCCATAAAGTCAACCCCTTCTTAGGACCTGAATTGGTCCATCTGGGCTTATTTTATGAGTTTATTGTGATACAACGGGACCGAAATGGGTTCACATGTGTGATTTTGCAGATATGATGAGGGATAATGATGAATTCTTGTTTCTTTATAGGCCATCGAGAGGCCAATGAGAGATTACTCCCCAGACTGGAATTTGAAATTGAACGGCTGATCACGGAGGAAAATGTTCGTTACTTCTATGTAGGTGGATATGGTGGTTTTGATCAGGTCGCAGCTACTGCAGTAAAAAGGGCTAAGCAGAAACACCCTGATATTACCCTGATGCGGGTATTGCCATACCATCCTGCAGAGCGACCAATCGAGAAACCGCCCGGTTATGATGGGATCTATTATCCGGAAGGCTTGGAGAAGTCTGTTGTTCTAACTAACCTTGGCATTTCCTTTGAAAATAAAATATGCTATATTACATTATAAGAAAGATCTGAATATTTTCATATTTAATGAAAGAAATTAGTGCGCCGAAGTGTAATATATATGAAGCGCTTCGAAAACATAAGGAGAACACCATGGTATCCAACGAGAATTTTCCACATTGGGTGCATCTATATAAAGATACAATCTTTAGGTTGGCATACAGTTACACAAAGAATCATTTTGATGCCGACGATGTGACTCAGAACGTATTGCTACAGCTGTACAAAACCGACAAGGCTTTCAAATCTGAAGCCCACTTAAAAAACTGGCTTGTACGCGTGACGGTCAACTATTGTAAGAATCTATTTAGAGCACCATGGCGAAAACACGAGAACCTGGAGGACTACGCAAACACACTGGCCTTTGAGGAAGAAGAGTCAAGGGATTTGTTTTGTCTGGTAATGGGGTTAGACAAAAAGTACAGAGTGACCTTAATGCTGCATTACTATGAAGGCTACTCGATCCGGGAGATTTCCCGAATAATGGATGTCCCAGAAAAGACAGTTTCCACACGGTTAGCTCGTGGCAGAAAAATCCTAAAAGAATTGATGACGGAGGTGGAGTAGCATGAATGACAAAGAATTATTCCAAAAATCTTTTTCAAACTTGCATGCTTCCGACGACACTTTGCAGGAAGTGATGAATCGTGCCTACAACGGAAGAGGCACCACAGGCATATCTAAACGCTTTGCTACTTTGGTTGCGGTTTTAGTAATGATTTTCAGCATGGCACTAGTTGCACACGCAACCGGGCTTATTGCTGATCTTGTTGCTATCCTTACACCGTCAAAAAATCCTGGCCAAGTAATGGACAATGCTTTTGGCGACAATATCAGTACAGAAAAACCCAAAATGGAAGATGCCTTTGGCAATCCTATCGAAGCACCGAATATGGAACGTCCTGCTGTTGATCTTACAGAGATTGAAAAGCAGATTGGTGCCTATATTAGTGATGTGGATGGCGTGTTAACCATTGGTAATAACACTTTCACACTGGAGCAGTTCATGGTAGACGAAACAGGATCCGGAGCACTCACCTGGACAGTTGAAAATCCTAATGGCATCAATTATGGTGATGTCGGATATGGTATGGTATACTTTGCTCCCAAAGCACCGTTTGATGAGCCTGCAATGTACCACTATGGCGCAGACGGTACTAAAAAGAAGAGTACGGACTTCTCTACAGCGCTTATTTCTAAGAGTGAAGATGGAACAAAGTTAAAGCTTGTTTCTTACTTTGGCACATTTGATCACTACGAAATTGGAGACAGCTTTGTGTGGATGGTCAGTCAAAATCATCGCGAGGAAACGCAGAAGATCCAGATCACACCCGCAGAGCATATCCCCACAAAGACGCTGACCACGGCAGATGGCTTAACACTATGGATTGCAAACCACAGCATTGCGTTTGATATTAACAGTGATTCCGAATTCCTCACCGATAAGATCATTGTAAGCTTCAAGGACGGGTCCCAATATTGCATCGCGGATGATGATGCTAAAATCTATAATTTGTCTGAAGCATTTTGGAGACAGTCTGATGAATACCGCTACGATGATTTGGTGTACCTATTTAATCGACTTATTGATACGAATGAGGTTTCTTCTGTTGAAGTAACCGGTGGTTGGA
The DNA here is from genome assembly GCA_045659325.1 of Faecousia sp. Taxonomy (GTDB): domain Bacteria; phylum Bacillota; class Clostridia; order Oscillospirales; family Oscillospiraceae; genus Faecousia. The sequence continues at coordinate 26,697 of JAZOWQ010000081.1, forward strand.
CCCGTTTTGAGATTGTCGGAGATTATTACGAGCCTGTACGAACACCCGAAACGATTGTTTTCTATCCGTAATTCCAAACTCTTATCACGAATTACCTGCACCCCCACTAGGGGTGCAGGATTCATTGCCTTGTACTTAATAACAGCTTTAATACACAGTTTGAATTTTATGCTGACATGTGGCAAACATTGAAATCGTGACCACGGCAGATTTAGAATCCATCAGAAAGATAAGGAGCAACAAATGAGTGATTTCATACGATATGTTTTATATGAACTAAACAGCACTTTGGTTCTATTATTACTTGCAGGCATTCTGGCTGCTACAGTAATTGCGATTTCATATTTTATTTTTAAAAAGAAGCACAAAGGTGAAAAGAAATTTCCTTGGGGAAAAATCATTTTATCTCTGGTGCTTGTAGGATACTTATTTATTGTAATTTCAGCGACAATACTGAGAAAGGCAGGTAGTTTCCGCAGAGAATACAACCTCTACCTATTTAGAGCATGGCTTGAAGCCTGGAACAACTTCTCTGTGAAAAATTGGGGCAATGTGCTTCTAAATGTAGTTATGTTTGCACCTCTGGGTGCTCTGCTGCCTTTACTCTGGCAAAAATGCAGAAAATGGTATATTACCACTCCAATTGGTTTTGGAACTTCCCTTGTAATCGAACTTATCCAACTGGCAACAAAACGCGGGACATTTGATGTAGATGACTTGTTTGCAAACACCCTGGGCTCTGTGGTCGGATTCCTCTGCATTATGGCTATCTTGTCTCTATTCAATGAAAAAAAGCATAAATTGAAGCCCTGTTTACTGTATGGTGGAATTGCTCTCATCCCCATACTTGCAATTTGTAGTATCTTTATTGTTTATAATGTTCAGGAGTATGGCAATCTTCCACAGGCTGCTTCCTACGCCAAAAACACAAAGGGCATCAACTGGATACTAGAATGTGAATTGCCCAAAGCAGATACGGAGTATGTTGTCTACCAAACACAAACACGGTCAAAATCTGATTGTGATGTATTTGCGGAAAATTTCAAAAAAATCATCAACATAGAGTATACCACCATCAGCTATTATGAGGAAGCAGCATACTATATGGACAATAGTACAGATGGCGGTGCTCATTTTCTACACGTGAATTATTTGGATCAAGGTTATTCCTATTCTGCCCAATTCAACGATAGTGCTACCTGGACCGCTGCGGATCGAGCAACGGTTATGGGGGCACTTGCTAAATACCCATTACAGATCCCGGAATCTTCTGTATTTACAATTGAAGGAGATGGTTGGCATACCTTTAGATCTGGCCGTTACATCGACGGAGATGTCTTGTTTGACGGCACTTTGCGCGTTCGTATGGCAAAGGACAATTCTATCCGAGAAATTAAAAACCAACTTTTAAGTTATACCTACTATGATAAAGTAGAAGCCATTACCCCAGAAGAGGCCTTTGCGCATATTAAAGCAGGGCGCTTCAACGACGATGGCTGCTTTGAACGCATAAACCCTTCAGCAATCACTGTAACCAAATGCGTCCTTGAATATCAAGTAGATACCAAGGGCTTTTATCAGCCGGTCTATATATTCTTCTTGGTGTACGGCAGCGATCCCTATGAATATACCGTAATGGTTCCTGCGATGAAATAACAGAAAGTGCATCGAGTCTGACGCACTTTTCCCAAATTGCTTTGCACTTTTTAATTAAAAGATTACTATCAGTATTCCTAAGGCAGCATATAGAGCCACTGAGCCTGGAATGAAACACATCATATATTGTGTTCCTGCCAATAAGATGCTAAAATAAGAAAGAGCTGCTGGTGTACCAGTCTACCGAAGTTTAAGATTGACTAAGACGAAATACAAGTTTAATAGGAGAAAACACTTTGGAAAACAAGCAATGGAAACATAAAATAGGCGGCAATGTGGTAGGCACAGTTTTGTGCTTCTTCATGCTTGCCGGTGCAGCAGCATTATGTATTTGGTTTGATAAAACAGGCAATGGCGCAATTCTGCCAGGTAGAATCATTCTTGCTGTGTTTGCCGTGGCTTTTGCGCTAAGCCTTTATCGTGTTGTGTTTTTTAAGGTTCTAATCGACAGAGACGGTTTCTTTTATCAGTCTGCACCAGGTAACGGTAGATATTACCGGTACAGTGAATTACGGAATGCTTGGGTCAGTGCGGGTAAGGAAACAAATAGCACGAGTACCTTTTACTTGCAATTTGAGACGAGAGAAGGCTCAATCACCCGCATTGCAATTCTTGAAGCAGACACGGACGCAGCTGATTATTTAGTAAAAAGAGTTGCCGCTGTGGCTGCAAGTGATGCGACTGGTATGGAGGACGATCAGCGAGATCATATCATTAGCGGTAAGATCAAAGGACTTACGAAAATCGCGGTAATCGGGTCCATATTTGCGATTGTGATGTGGCTTTCCTATTTACTATTCGAAGAAGGATTACCTCCGCTCACATATGCACTGTCTGCGATAGCTGTTTTCTGTGCGCTTGTATATGTGATCATGCATTACTTTTTCTATCGGATCGAGATATTGCGTGACGGTTTCTACTGCCGCACAAACCCATTTAACGGCCAGTCTTACAAGTACAGGGATATTGCGAATTGCAAACTGATTGAAAGCAGAAAAAGGTATGGTTCGGCTTATCGAAGAGGAGTTCGCGAGACACATTATCTGGACTATCTTGTTTTTACGGACAAAACCGGTAAGGAACATAGAATCATGTACGACAAAAGCCTCTTTGAACGGGAGATGAGAATTCTGGAATCCCGCATAAATAAGAATTACAGTTAGGATAACATGAATGATGCGAAACAAGATTATTAGAATTGCTGTATGTATAATGGGTATCGTGTTTATGATCACAGGCATTCGTATGATCATCGGCGGACCGATGGAATACATCGAACAGCGAAATCAAGTGGATTGGCCCGAGATCAGAGCAGAGATCGTGGACGTGTCCAGTCGGGTGGAAAGTTCTGGTACAGGTAAACACCGCACCAGTACCACCTATTACGATTTCATAATCGAATACAAGGTCAACGGAAAAACATATACCAACGAAAGCAGAAATCATACTAAGATTCGTCAGGTAGGAGATGGTATTACCATCAAATACAATCCGGAGGCACCGGAGGACTTCACCAAAACGCTTGCTCCAAGTGTCAGCAATATGGTGATGCTAATGGTATTTGGAGCGGTATTTACTGTCTTGGGCTTCTTCGTGTCTGGAGCATTTGCACTGATTCGAAAGTGGCGAAGAAGAGGTATGCCGGAAGAAAAAGAAGAGCTGCCACCGGAGGAGTATGTAGATCCCGAAATTGTTGAGGAAGAAAGAAAATCAAGGTTTCCAAGAGCCATACAGAGACTGATTTTTGTGGGTGTCTCGTTAGCTGTAATTTTCCTTTCCATTAAATTCTTCCCCGGAAAGAAACCCGTTACTGCTGATCAGTTTCAAAGTGCAGCCGAGTCCAAAGGCTTTGCAACAGTAGATACCACAGAAAAACGGCGCCAGGATTGGCGCGTAGGCTCTATGTTGGAAGAAGCTGTTTCTGTTGATAACGGCACACTAAGAATTGACTTCTGCGTGATGGACACTGTCCCCAGCACCCAGCAATTTTATCATGGCATGGAATTACCCATTACTGAGGGGAAAGTTATAGATGATAGTGGCGTTCAGCACGAGTTATATTCTGTGGAAACAGACAGTGTCTATGTGGCCAAGATCAGACTCATAGATTCTATTATCTATGTATGGACACCGCTTGAATATAAAGCGGATGTCGTGGATCTTTTGGATAGTATTGGTTATTGGAAAGATTAAAGCCCCGGAGATATCCGGGAGAGGATGGGAGTGAAATTATGAAATACGCAGCTGATTTTAGAAGTATTGCCCGCAATGCCCTGAAGGGCAAATGGGGCATCGCGGTCGTTGCCGGGCTGATCGCATCTCTGTTGGGTGCTATCGGCTCCAGCGGACCGGAACTCAATGTAGAACTTAACGACGGCAATTTTAACGCAAGCCTGCAGATTGTTGGACAGGACATAGTTTCCTCCAATGGTGGCACGGAATTTTGGACTGTCTTTGCAGGCATCGCCACCTATATTGCCATCTTTGCCGTCATTACCGGTATTGCTTTGTTTATTCTTGGTAGCATCGTAGAAGTAGGCTACATGAAGTTCAATCTGGATCTGGTGGATCGGCAGAAGGAAGCTGAGATAGGCACCATGTTCGGCTATTTTCAGTTTTGGAAGACGACTGCCTGCGCCAGACTTCTACAGAGTGTCTATGTTCTGTTGTGGTCGTTACTGTTCATCATTCCTGGTATTATTGCAAGCTATAGCTACGCCATGACAAGTTACATACTGGCAGAAAATCCGGATTTGACGGCCAGCGAAGCCATCGAGCGCTCCAAACAGATGATGTCGGGCAACCGCTGGCGTCTGTTCTGTGTGCAAATCAGTTTCATCGGCTGGGAGATCCTCAGTGCGCTGCTGACCTTTGGCATTGGTGGCCTTTGGATCACACCCTACAAGCAGGCAGCAACCGCAGCCTTTTACCGTGAGATCTCCGGCACGGAATACAAGTACACCCAGCCTGAGCAGCCTCAGGTTTAAGGAGGAACCACTATGGAACGAATTTGGAAACTTGCAGTATATATCTTTTGGATCGTAGCTTCTACGGCATTGATTCTTTTAGCTTATGTCCTTTCGGGAAATCAGTATAGTCCTTTTGCTATTGTTATGGTGTATGCCGGGTTGGCGGGATTGGCAATCGGCATCTTCGGTGGTTTTTACACCATTGTTTCCAACCGCACTGTGGACAAAGAACCTGATACGGAAGATCAAGAATAAAACTGTGACCGAAGGTATTTAATGGGAGGCAGCATATGAGCTTTTGTACCTATATGGCATCCGACAAACCGTTGCCCGAGAGCGACTATCTATGGCCGCTAAGCCGTGGAGGCGAGGATATTTACACAGAAAAGGCCAATGTTGCCCAGATCGTTCCCGATTTGGATGACCTTTCCGGTGTGCTTTCCTATATTCAAAACCACTTGAAAACTGCTGAG
>JAZOWQ010000082.1:0-1730 GCA_045659325.1 Faecousia sp.
CCTCAGTGGCCAGGGAAATCCTGTTGTTGAGGCCAATCCCGGCGGCGCCCCCTGTAATGTGCTGGCGATGCTTCGCAAATTGGGCTACAATGCCGCATTTGTGGGCAAGGTGGGCTGCGACGGTTTCGGCAAGCAGCTTGCGGATGTTCTGAAGGAAACCGGCATTGCCACCCAGGGTCTGCGGTGGGATGAATATGTCCATACCACCCTGGCAGTTGTTCACACACTGCCCGGCGGCGACCGGGACTTCAGCTTCTACCGAAATCCCGGCGCAGATATGCGTCTGAACGCCGTGGAGCTGGATGCAGATATGATCCAAAACTGTAAGCTGTTCCATTTCGGCTCCCTGTCCATGACTGACGAGCCTGTCCGCAGTGCCACGTACAAAGCAATTTCCATCGCTGAGGATGCCGGTGTTCTTCGCTCCTTTGATCCGAATCTCCGGATACCCCTGTGGCCCGATCTGGATGCTGCAAGGGAGCAGATCCTGTATGGAATGGCACATTGTGACATTCTGAAGATTTCCGACAACGAGATCCAGTGGCTGACCGAAGAAGAGGAGTTTGATGCAGGTATTCAGTGGATCAAAGACCGCTTCCCTCAGATCCAGCTGATCCTGCTCTCTATGGGCAAGGAGGGCAGCCGTGCCTATTGCGGTACTGTCAAGGCGGAGGTTCCTGCGCTGACCTTTGTAAAAACCATTGAAACCACCGGCGCGGGCGATACCTTCTTTGGCGGTGTTCTGCATCATGTTCTCGAATGGGGGCTCCGACCTTACAGCGGGGAAGAGCTAAAGAAAATGCTTTCCTTTGCAAACGCCGCTGCAGCCATCATCACGACGAAAAAGGGTGCCCTGCGGGTGATGCCCAGTGAAAATGAGATCCTCGCTCTGATGGAACAGTCCAAACATTACACGAAATAAATCAACAGAGGAAAAGACAATGAAGCAGTTTGATTACACCATCAAAGACCCCATCGGTATCCATGCCCGTCCTGCAGGTATGCTGGTCAAGATCGCAAAGTCCTTTGCCGACACCACGGTAACCGTCACCAAGAACGGCACCACCGTCAAAGCAGCGCAGATGATGAAACTGATGGGTCTGGGTGTCAAACAGGGCGATGTGGTCACAGTTGCAGCCGATGGCGCAAACGAGGACGCTGCCATCATCGCACTGTCTGATTTCTTCAATAACAATCTGTAATCCGGAGGCATTCCATAAAAACGTACACAAACGATGCGATCCCCCTCCTAAGGAACACTTCTATTTTCTAACAAACGTGCAAAAGCCCTTGTGTCCGTCTTTTGTGGACTGCGCGAATTTGTTCCGTCATCCCCTTCAGATTCGTTTTATCACTCACTTTTCACCAATAAATGTTCCATTTTTGGTGTCTTTCTGTGGCGGACACCAAAATTTCTTTCTAACATTTCTTCTAACACACCGTCAAAAAACGTGCAAACGTGAGTGTCCACGATTGTGATAGTATAGGATAATTGTTCGGAATTACCAGTAAAACACCGTCAAAACTGGTATTATTTCACCACATTTGTAGGGGTTTAGGACGGTCCAAACAGGCTCTAAGCCCCTCATAACCCGGAGGTCGTAGGTTCGAGTCCTGCCTCCGCAACCATGTAAACCACCGTATTTCAAGCAAATACGGTGGTTTTTCTTTGTTAAAGTTCTTTTTGTCCCTTACCTGCGCGCTATCTAACAGCTTTCCAGCACACTGTT
>JAZOWQ010000083.1:0-4211 GCA_045659325.1 Faecousia sp.
CGATAAGGCTGCTGCTGATAAAGCCGCCGCTGATGCAGTTACCGAAAAGATTGCCGCCATCGGTACAGTTACCAAAGATTCCAAGACTGCTATCGAATCCGCCCGCGCTGCCTACGATGCATTAAACGCTGAGCAGAAAGCCTTGGTTACCAACTACGAAACCCTGACCGCTGCCGAAAAGGCGCTGGCCAACTTGAACAAACCCGCAGATCCCGACAATCCCCAGACCGGTGACAGCACCAATATTATGCTATATACCACCATTATGCTGGTATCCCTTATGGCTATTGCAGCACTGCTGCTGACTTCCAAGAAGAGGTACAACCACTAAAAACAATACAATCGGAGGGCAGGATTCCTGCCCTCCACCTAAATCTAAATTTGAAAACTGATGCATTTGCATTTGATATATGCTATCGGTCATTTTTGACTGGTGAGTTTTGCGTTTTATCGTATAGACGAAATATCCGGGAGGTTGCAATATGAAAAAGAAGCAGATTGCCAATTTGATTATGGTTGCCGTTATTTTGCTGATCGTGGCGGGCGGCGTTTTAGGTGTAGGTTATATTCGGGGCTGGTTTGATACAACGTCGGAGAATATTGCCTGTCTGACACAAATTCAAGGCACCGTCAATCTGGAACGGAGCGGTGTGATTTATCCAGTGGCAGAAGATACCGTTCTTCATGGTGGCGACAAAATTACAACGAACCCCGGTGCTTCTGCCATCATTCGCAGAGGCGAGGATACAGTGATACTGGGCGGTAATATGGAGCTGACAGTCACCGACCCGGGAACAAAGCAGTTCACCTTGAAAGTTACGAAGGGTGAGGTGTTTGTGAGCAGTCAGCAAAGCGTGCTACTTTCTTTTGCACTGGGAGAAGCTACTGTGGAAAATGCCACCGCAGCTCTTAGTGTTCGTGACGGTGCGCAAACCGTCAGTGTCTTCCGTGGAGAGGTTGGCGAAGCAAAAGCGGGACAGGCAACAGAGTATGTTGGAGAGTCTGTCTCCACCCGAAATATGAAACTGGAAGGCATGAATGATTTCCTCCTTGCGCAGATTCGGAAAGCCAACAATACCATTACCCTTTGCTATACCAATCAGGATCTGGACAATCTGGAAGCCAAACGCCAGCAGGCGATTCAGGATATGCTGAACGGTCAGACAAACCCGGATGCACATACCCATAGCTATACTGTTTCGGTTGTTGAACCCAGCTGCAATGTAGGCGGCTATACAGAATATATCTGCGAATGCGGTGACAAATACCGGGCAGAAGAAACTGCAGCACTGGCACATGCTTGGGGCCCCTGGACAACCCAAAAGCCGGCGACGATCCAAGAGGAAGGCTTGCAAAAACGAACCTGTTCCAATTGTCAGGCAGCGGAAGAAAAGAAAACCGATAAACTCACTGAAAATCATACCCACAGCTATACATCTCAAGTTATCGAACCGACCTGCACTGCGGAAGGCTATACCGTTCATACCTGTGCATGCGGTCATACCTATACAAGCGATTCTGTGTCAAAAAAGAGCCACAGCTATACCTCCCAGGTTGTAAAGCCCACCTGCGAGAACCAAGGCTATACAGTTCACAAATGCGCTTGCGGCAAAACATATACCGATTCTGTAACCCAGCCTGCCGGTCATACCTGGGGCGATTGGAAGACGGTCAAAGAAGCTACCGAAACAGCCGAAGGTCAGAGAGAACGAACCTGCTCCGCTTGTGCAAAAAAAGAACAGCAATCCATCGCCAAGAAGGAACCGGGAATCGCAGGTTATGTGAGCATCCAGATTCGCTGCGATACAATTCTGGGTAATATGGACGATCTGACTCCCGGCAAGGCAGAGTTTGTGCCGTCCAATGGTATTATTCTGCCAATGGTGGAGGTGCCGTTTTATGAAAATGAAACTGTCTTTGATGTGCTGAACCGCATCTGCAAAAAGGCGAATATCCAAATTGAGTACAGCTGGACACCCCTATACGGAAGCTACTATATCGAAGGCATCAACCATCTGTATGAGTTTGATTGCGGTGAGCAATCCGGTTGGATGTATAAGGTCAATGAATGGTTCCCCAACTATGGCTGTTCCAGCTACTATGTGGAGGATGGAGATGTAATCGTCTGGTGCTATACCTGTAAGGGCTTAGGCGTAGATGTGGGCTGCGAGTGGATGGGCCAAGAAGGATGAGAGATGCGTTTTCCAAATGCCACCCGGCGGTAAACTTCCTGTTTTTCGTAGGTGCTATCGGCATGTCGGTGGTGATCCAGCATCCGGCTTACTTGCTTGCCGGGTTACTGACGGGGGCAATCTATTATCTGCTTCTGAACGGCAAACGGGGCTTGAAAACAATATTGGGATTGCTGCCTGTGTTTATCATCCTAACGGTCATCAATCCACTTCTGAATACTTTGGGTGCCACGCCGCTTTTTTACCTTGGAAGCAGGCCATACACACTGGAGGCCCTACTTTACGGCGCAGTAACTGCCTGTATGTTCGTGGTGATGATGCTTTGGTTCGGCTGCTACAACAAGGTGCTGACCAGTGACAAATTTACTTGCTTGTTCGGCAGTCTAATTCCGTCCATATCACTGCTTTTGGTAATGGTGTTCCGTATGGTGCCGAATTTCATTCGTAAGACACAGCAAATCATCGGCGCAAGAAAGTCCATTGGCAAGGGTATCAGCAAGACTGCAACCACAAAAGAAAAGCTACAGGATGGTGGAACTGTATTGGGTGCCTTAACGGGCTGGGCCTTGGAGGGCAGTGTTGTCACCGGCGATTCTATGCGTGCCCGGGGCTACGGCACAGCGAAACGCAGTAGCTTTATGATTTATCGTATGACATGGGCAGACTGGATTTTGCTGGCTGTTATGCTTACTTTGCTTGGAGTTACCATTGTTGCAGCCTGCTCGGGTCAATTTGCCGCCGAGTTTGTTCCGGCGATTGAACTTGCGCCTATTTCCTGGGGACTTGCAGCATATACCTGCTATCTGCTGATTCCCACTGCATTACATATAAAGGAGGCCATTCAATGGCACATTTCCAGATCAAAGATTTGAGTTTTTCATATCCCACCGCCAAAGGCAAAAAGTCCCTGGATGGTGTGAGCCTGTCCATCGAAAAGGGCGAATATATTGTTTTGTGTGGTAAGTCCGGCAGCGGCAAGACCACGCTTCTGCGGCAGCTGAAGTCCGTTCTTGCTCCTCACGGCAAAAAGCAAGGCGAAATTCTGTTTAATGGAACACCCATTGAGAAGGTCAATCAGCGAGTTCAATCTGCCAAAATCGGTTATGTGATGCAGAATCCCGATGACCAGATTGTCACCGATAAGGTATGGCACGAATTAGCTTTCGGCTTGGAAAGCCTCGGTTGTGACCAAAAGACAATGCGGGCTCGGGTTGCAGAAATGGCTTGCTATTTTGGTATTCAGGATTGGTTTCACAGAGATGTGGCCAACCTGTCCGGCGGTCAGAAGCAGCTTTTGAACCTGGCTTCCATTATGGCTATGCAGCCGGAAGTCCTGATTCTGGATGAGCCTACCAGCCAGTTAGACCCTATTGCCGCATCTGACTTCTTGAATACGGTGCGAAAAATCAATATCGAGCTGGGCACTACGGTCATCATCACCGAACACCGGTTGGAGGATATTTTCCCTTATGCTGACCGGGCTGTTGTGATGGATGGCGGCAAGATCATCGCGGATGATACCCCGCGGAATATCGGCAAGCTCTTGTACAAACAGAAAAACGATATGTTTGCCGCTATGCCTACCCCCATCCGGGTGTTCTACGGCGCAGGTGGCAACGGCGATTGCCCTCTGACCGTTCGCGAGGGCAGAACCTGGCTCAGTAAGACCTATCCCGAACCTATGGTAAACATACTGCCTGCCGAAGAATTGGATGATGAAATCGAGAAACCTGCTCTTTCTCTAAAAGAACTGTGGTTCCGATACGAAAAGGACAGCCCGGATGTGCTCCGGGGCGTGTCCGCAGAAGTCCCTACGGGTACGCTATACGCCATTGTGGGTGGAAACGGCGCAGGTAAGTCAACTACCTTAAAGGCTGTCTGTGGTATTTGCAAGCCCTACCGGGGTAAGGTAAAAGTGTTCGGCAAGCCGGTGGAAAAATACAAATCTACGGAGCTATTCGGCGGCTGTCTTGCTATGCTGCCCCAGGACCCCAAGAGCCTGTTCGTCAAGAAAACAGT
>JAZOWQ010000084.1:0-2918 GCA_045659325.1 Faecousia sp.
TGTATTTCTCTTTCAGCGCGGCAATCTCTGCCTGGTAGTCCCCGGTCTGCTCTGGGAGCATCTGATAGGGATAACTGGAAAACCCCATATAGGAATGCTCAGAAAAACCGATGGAATCAAAGCCGCGCCGCATCGCCTCCAGAATCATTTCCTCCGGAGTGTCCTTGCCATCGGCATAAGTAGAGTGAATATGCAGATTCTGCTTGATTCCCATGACTATACACCCTCCTTTTCCGTTTTACGGAATTGTACCACACTCCCCTATCCTGCACAAGCATTTTCGACAAATTCCGGTATTTACCGGACCGTCGGTATAGAATACGAGCAACATAAAACGGAAGCTGCGGTACACAGATTCTGTTTCCTTTGTACAAACAGATGCGCCCGGAAATTTCCGGGCCGATCTCAGTCTGTCAAAAAATATTTTAGTCTTTGTAGCCGTTTTCCAGGAAATCTTTCATTTCTTCCAGCGTCATGCCTGCAAGACCAAGGTCCTCCACCGTACGACCGGTTTCCCAATAGTTCGTCTGCATCAATGCACCGCCCAAATTGGCAACTGCATCCATCAAAGGTGTCTTAAGCCCCAACTGTGCAGCCAGGGAAGAAAGGGGAACCATGGAGTAAGGAGCATCCTCAGTGAGATACCGATAATTCAGTGTGGTGGGACCCTTTGCCAGCATAAAAGAATAGCTGGAGTGGTAGGATTCATAGGAGGTCTTTCCAAGGGCATCTGTGTAGCCGGTGATAAAATGACGGTCAGCGTTGGTGGTCTCCTTCAGTCCGAAGGCTCTGCAAAGCTGCATACATTCTTCGTTGATGGCATCCAACACATAGCTGACCTCGGGGTTGATACCGTCCTTGTAGTGCAGATATGTAGTGTTGTCGGGGCCGATACGACCGGCATTGAGCACCATAATGGGTGCATGGCTTACGATATTGCCGTTGTTCAGCATGGTTTCCATGACGTTCTGCACCTTGGTCAAGGCCGGGAACATGGGCTTGATCACTTCATAACAGCTGTCCGTGTCCTTTGCGGGGAAGGCGGCAAAATAGAGGGACTTGACCAGGATCTTCGTATGGCTGGCGGTAGGACCTGCTTTTCTGGTGGAGTAGGGAAGGGTCTGCACTTCGCAGATGCGGACATCCTTCACGCCTTCCTCGTGGAACACCTTGCCGTAGACAAGGGCACCGCCGGTGGCACCGGGGCAAAGAAAAACGATCTGACCGGGCTTCACAACCTTGGCCAGCTTCCGTGCTGTGAGCTCCTGTGCAAAGGCGGGCATACTGCAGATAATAACATCCACATCGCTGATAGCGTCCTGCAGATCTGTTGTGACCTTGTAAAGCTTTGCGTCGCCATTTCTGGATGCACCGGTCAGTGTGATCGTCTTTGTTTCAAACAATTCCTTTATGTTGCCTGCAAACGCTTCGTCCTCATAAATGGTAACGCGGTAGCCAGCAAGTGCCAGATCTGCACCAACGGCAAAGCCACCATTACCTGCACCGACCATACAGATTTTTTCTTTCATTTCGATCATCCTCTCTGATCCATAATGATTTGTTTTGATAAAACATGGCTGCAAATCCACCCCATACCACGGGTTATTCCAGACTTGCACTCCCTTGCGCATTTATGATATACTATTAAAAACGGTTTTACAACTTCCAATTCTGTATGTTATCCATAACAAAATGTTGGGGTGATTGAATGGACAATTTGAAACGATACAAAGCGTTTGTGGAAACGATCAACCGAGGCAGCATCACGGCTGCAGCGGAAGTTCTGGGCTATACACAGCCGGGGATCAGCAGGATGCTTCGCTCGCTGGAAGAGGAATGGGGAATTCGGCTGCTGGAACGGGGTAGAAAAGGCATCACAGCAACGGACGAAGCACTTCGTCTGTATACCCTTTGTCTTTCTGTGCTGGAAATGCAGGGTGTTCTGGATCAGACAGTAGCACAGATCAAAGGTTCCATTGTGGGAACGATCCGAATCGGCGGTTATCTCAGTGTTTTAACAAGCTGGATTCCCAAGCTGCTGCAATCTCTGGGTGATAGCTATCCCGGTCTGGAGTTTCAGATATTTGAGGGCAATGCAGAGGAACAACTGCAGAAAATGCGAAACAACGAGATCGATATAGGTTTTCTATCCTCTTCCGTGCCGGAGGATTTTCACTTTATCCCTCTGTATCGGGATCCCATCGTTGTGGTCATGCCCGAAGGACATCCTTTGAGCAACCTTGAAAAGGTCTCTCCCGAGGATCTGGCCCGATACCCTTCTCTCATCAGGCTGGAGCACGCATATGGAACGCTGAAAGATCTATTGTATAACCAATCGGTCATACCCAAAAGCGGTTTTTCCGTGAAAACAGACAACGCTTTGCTGGGTTTTGTCCGGAAAGGCATGGGCTTCGGTATTGTGGGCGAAATGGTAGCAAAAACCGACAAGACCATTACCTACCGTCACTTTGACAAAGAATACTACAGGACGGTCGGTATGGCTGTGCCCCATTGGAAACCGGTCACACCCGCACTTCATACTTTTCTCCGGGAGGCATGCAGACTGTATCAAAGCCATGAGTTCGCAACTTCCAACCCAAACATATAACAAGAGGGGGGCAAATTTAATTTGCCCCCCTCTTTTTGCTGCAAATAGGGTTTTGTCAGGCTGCTGACCAGATCGTGCATTTCCCTTTCGCTTCTTGCGTTTTATACCTTCTCCCAGAGAAGGGTATTTTATGCCGCGGCATCTAACATGTTTTCGATGAAGATGCCGTAGCCGGTGGTGGGGTCGTTGACCAGGACGTGGGTGACGGCGCCTACAAGCTTGCCGTTCTGAATAATGGGGGAGCCGGACACGCTGATGTCAAGTGTGGGACACAAGAATTTTGTGTTTTTCTGTGGTTTTTATGCGTTTT
>JAZOWQ010000085.1:0-3110 GCA_045659325.1 Faecousia sp.
GGCAATCAGCAGCAGGCAGATGGCTAAGATCCACGGCCATTTCTTTCTTTTCTTTTTCTCGGTGCTTTCATATTTTCCAGCCATAGAAACACTCCTTTACAAAAGGGCGGGGAGCGAATCCCCGCCCATCGGTTCATTTACTGCTTGGTAGTAATAGTTGCTGCCTTGGTCACAACACCATACTCGGTGCCGTTTACAAAGGCTTCCACGATGCCCAGTGCATCGAAGGTGTTGATACGGCTGTCGCCGTTGACGTTCATGGTGAGGATCTGAATGTCAGTGGGTTCCTCGCCCTTGCGGAGCCACGTATCCACAGCGTCCAGAGCATCCTGTGCATTGATGATACCGTCGCCATTCACATCACCAAAGCTGATTGCATCTTCAGAAGCTGCACCGATGGTGAAGTTCTTTTCATCAATGAACTTTGCCATATCGATCTCGGCATCCACCAGCGCCACATAAGTGGATACGCCGGTCTTGACGGCAATTTCCTGGCTATACTGGAAGACGATCTCGATTTCGCCATCCTTGAAGGTCAGCTTGGAACCCTGGGCAATACCGGTTACGGCCACGGCTACGGCCTTCTTAGTGGAGGGAATGATATCCACATCGTCACCTTCATACAGGCAAACAGCGCTGAAGGAAATGCCGGCGACCACATTTACAACACCCTTTGCGGTGTCGGTGTTCACGACAACCATTGCGTCCTTGTCAGAAGAATCAGATGTCAGCTTTACAGACATACCGGAGATTGCAAAGTCCAACTTATTGGCAGAACCAGCTCCGGTATTGAATGTGATGGTAAACAGTTCCGCGGGGAATTCCTCACCGGAGATCGTCAGCGTATTGTTCTCGTTGGCATCGAAGTAGACTACACGGAGCTTACCGGTTTCAGCTTCCTGATTCCAGCTGACTTCACCACCAGCCAGGCGGGAACCGGCGGCCACATTGGTGACAGTAATGCCCGCGGGGATATTCATAACAAAATCGATCAGCTTGTAACCGGCCTCATTGTCCCACTTGTCGATGCTGATGACGGCATTGAAGCTGTCACCGGCGTTGATCTGAGCAGGCAGACCCAGGGTTGCCGTCATTTCCTCGATCACGGGAGCGTCCGGATCATCGGGAGTGGGGGGAGTATCGCTCCCAGGTGCGTCAAAGGTCACATCGGAATAGTCATACAAAGCGGTTTTGCCCTTCACCAGGCGATCATAGGCAACGAGAGCATACGTAGCCTGGTCGGTAGCCATAGCATTGGCGCCTGCGCCTCTGCCATGCTCAAACATGGCTTCATCCTCCAGATAGTAGGTCAGCAGATTGTCAATGGCGGAATTGCCGTTTTTGATAAAGCGGGAATCGGTGTCGGGATTGATGCCCCAGGTGGTAGCGGCAACGATGGCCCACACGCAGCTTTCTGAGGTCTCGCCACTGCCATAGGGGAAACCGCCGTTGTCCAGCTGGCTTTCGGACAGCCATGCAAAGGCTTCCTCACAGGCTTCCTTAACAGCTGCCTGATCCCGGTAGGGGTACAGAGCGGTCAGAGCCATGCCGGTAATATCCACATTGGAAGGCTGGGTCTTGGCAGTGACCAAAGACCAACCGCCATCATCGTGCTGAGCAGAAACAATGGCATCCACGCACTGCTGACGGATGGTGGGATCGGAGGTTTCGTAGTTACCGCAATCCAGAGCAATCAGCGTCCAAATAGTGCCGTTCATACCTTGCCGTTTGATCCAGTTGATACCGTTGACACTATAGGCTTCCACCAGATCCCAATTGCCAACAGAAGTTGCATCCCTGCCGATGGCAGACAAAGCCATGATCAGACGGGAGTTATCGGTGGACTTGTTGCTGTCCAGGGCACCACTCATGTTGACAGTGGCTGCGGTGGTGTTGACATATTCCACGATGCGCTCATAGTAGTCTGCAAAATACTGGCTGTCCTTGGCAAAGTAGCCACCGCGAGCCAGACCGAAGACGGTCCATTCACCGTAGTTGGTACCGAAAGCAGGTTCTGCTACAGTAGCCGCCTGCATGGCCATGGTGGCATTCAGAACAGAGGAAATATCCTGGGGCTGTCTGGGAGTTTCGGGTTTCTCGGGCTGCTCAGGCTGTTCGGGTGTTTCCGCGCCGGTAACGATGACCTTTGCATATGCAGGTGCAGAAACGAAACAAGGTTCACCCGTTTCCATGTAATGATCGCAGGAGGTATGGGTACCGTCGTCCGTGCCAATACCACCATCACACCATACATAGTAAGTACCGGCAGCGGGGAAGGTGATCTGTGCATTGCCGTTTTCGTCGGTGGTTACAGAGCCTTCTGCCTCACCGAAGTTAGCACCGTAATAAACCTCATAGTCGGCGGCATCCTTCACCCAGGACTCGCCGAACATCAGATCGCAGAAGGAATGCTTCAACTTTACATGCATTGCTTCACCGGCTGTTGCGGCATAGTCATGGACATAACTGCCGTCCTGGTCGGCAAACAGATGGAAACCACCCTGCTGATCCCAGAGGAAACTGTAGCATTCAAAGCTTGCCACATCCAAGAAGTCACCGGCTTCCAGTACGATTCGGTCGGAGGTTGCGCCGGTGGTCATATAGTCGCTTTCCTGGGATGCATCCACAGGGAAATCACCGTTGAGGAAATACACCAGATTTTCGGTAAAGCCAAAGATGCCTCCTGCAAAATAAGAACTGCCGGGAAGGGCACCAAAGTTCACATCGCCCCAATCGCCGCCGTAGAGTTCTTCGTGGGCGTAGATCAGCAGCTGCAGTGCGGTGGTTTCATAGTCACCATCACCGTCTGCATCGTAGAGCATATTGTCGAGGCCATATTCTGTCAGGTCAACAGCTGCAATTTTATCCAGCGGAATGGGTAGATAGACCATGGTGTTACCGTTTTTGTCATCGATGTACTTTCCGTCATAGCTGATGGACAGATATACATACTCTCCCTCTGCGGCAATCGCAGTTGCGGGTATCAGACCCAGCACCAGTACAAAGGCGAGGATCATACTTAAGATTTTCTTGGTTGTTCGCATAATAGAATCGTCCTTTCTTATGCTTGTTGGTTACTTTTCCTTAGGCTTCTTCAGTCCGGCAGACTC
>JAZOWQ010000086.1:0-4030 GCA_045659325.1 Faecousia sp.
TGTGGCCGGTGCAGGAACGCTTCTGCCGGTGGAACTGGCCGCAAATGTTGTAAGCCGATACCAGAACGAAGCCGATGCAGAAAGCCCGCTGGAAAGCGCCTACCGCGACCGGGGTCATACCCTTGACTAAACAAAAAGAGCCTGTTGCAAATGCAACAGGCTCTTTTCTTATAATACTTTGGACAGGAAATCCTGTAATCTGGGATGTTTGGGGCTGCCAAAAATTTCTTCGGGTGTCCCCTCTTCCAGCAGTTTTCCTTCATCCATAAACAGCACCCGATTGCCCACTTCCCGGGCAAAACCCATTTCGTGGGTAACTACCACCATGGTCATACCGGACTGGGCCAGCTCTTTCATAACTGTCAGCACTTCTCCCACCATTTCCGGGTCCAGTGCAGAAGTGGGCTCGTCAAAGAGCATCACTTCCGGCTCCATCATCAGCGCCCGGACAATGGCCACACGCTGTTTCTGACCGCCAGAAAGCTGGATGGGATAAGCATCCGCCCGGTCCTCCAGGCCCACCCGCTTCAGAAGATTCCGTGCCTTTTCCTTGGCCTCTGCTTTTGGCATATGCTTGACCTTGACAGGGGCCAAAATCATGTTGTCCAGAATGGTCATATGGGGGAACAGGTTAAAGTGCTGGAATACCATGCCCATCTTCTGACGGTGCTTGTCGATATCCAGCTTCACCATCCGGCCCTTTTCATTGGGAATTTTCTTTTTTGTGATATCTACACCGCCAAAGACAATACTGCCTCCTGTGGGCTCTTCCGTCAAATTCAGGCTGCGCAGCAGCGTGGACTTGCCGGAACCGGAGGGGCCGATGACCACCATCACATCGCCCTTGTGGATGTCCACGGAAACATCGTCCAGCGCCTTGATGGCACCGTGATTAAAATACTTCCGCAGGTTCTGAACGGAAATCAAGCAATCAGCGCACATTTCCACGGCTCATCCTCCTTTCGAAATAGGCAATGATCTTGGATGTGGGGAAACACAGGCAGAAGTACACGCCTGTGGCAATGAGCAGAGGCTCCATAATAATGCTGGCAGCACCCCGAACATCGTTCACCGCAGACATCAGATCCGGCACGCCGATGGTGTAGGCAATGGCAGACTCCTTGATAATAACCACGAATTCATTGGCAATCGCGGGCAAAATGTTTCGCAGGGCCTGAGGCAGGATGATATGGAACATGGTCTTACCCTTGGACAGTCCTAAAGAACGGGCCGCCTCCGTCTGGCCGCCATCAATAGATTGGATGCCGGAACGAATGATCTCACACAGATATGCCGCAGAGTTCATGCTCAGCGCCACCACACCGGGGAAAAACCGCTGGAATTTCAAGAAGCCCAGCAATGTGTAGTTGGGCAGTTTAATTACTCGGAAAACACCGTAGTAGATGATCATAATCTGCACCAGCACTGGAGTGGAGCGGATGACTTCCACATAGCAGCTGGCTAGAAATGAAATGGGGTTAAATTTACTCAGCGTCAGCAAAAATCCGTTGCCGCGCAGCCGGCCATTCTTATCCACGCTCAGAAAACGGAATGGGCGGAAGTCGCTCATTCTGGCAATGGCCAGAACGATGCCCAAAATGAATCCGAAAATCACGGTAAAAAACGCCAGCAAAACCGTGACGATCAGACCATGCTTAAAATGCTCTGCATATTGGAAGGCTTTTTCAAAGCCGGATGCAGTAATGAGATTTCCCATGGATGTTGCTCCTTATCTTTGATAAAACGCACCGATTCCTCCCCACAGGTCATGGGGAGGAATGGTATCTGTATTGCTATTAACCTGCCTCGCTGTCGCCCTCTGCTTCGGGAATGTTGCCTTCACTGTCCAGCATGCCTTCGTACTTCTCGCCGGCAGCCAGAGTATTGGCCTTCTCCAGATACTGGTTGAAAGTTCCCTCATCCACACACTTGTGGAGTGCTTCGTTGACATATGTCAGCAGGTCAGCATTGCCCTTTGCCACACCAATCACGTTGCCATCAGCCTCATAAGGCACTTCGCAAAGGATCTCAAGGTCGGGATAGTTCTTCTGGTAGGAAACTGCCACATCCCACTCGATGTAAGCGCCGTCCAGGTTGCCGGCAACCAGATCCGCGATAATATCCGTAGCCTTGGTCAGGCTGACAATTTCAGCATCAGGGCTGTACTGAGCAGCCAGTTCCATCTGAATGGTGCCGTTCTGTGCACCGATAGAGAAATCAGCATTGTTGGTGGAATTCAGATCAGTAAACTGCGCCTTCTTGGACTTGATGGTGACAAATGCCTGCTTGCCGCCATAGTAGATATCAGAGAAGTCCATCTTCTCCAGACGGTCGGGATCGGGGGAAAGACCGGCCATTGCCAAGTCAGCAACGCCTGCGCCCATCTCGCCGATGATACCATTGAAATCAACAGGAATTACTTCCAGCGTCAGACCCAGGTAGTCAGCAATGTACTTTGCCAGGTCCATATCGAAGCCGGCCAGAGTGGGCTTGCCCTCAGCATCTAGAGCATAGAACTCATAAGGTGCATAGTCGGGGGATGTAACAACGGTCAGGTAACCTTCTTTGACTGTGGTCAGGTTGTACTTGTTGGTGCCGGGGCCATCCTCCTCTGTAACGGCACAGCCAGCGAAAACGCTTACGGCCATCAAAACAGCCAGCATCAAAGCGATCAGTTTTTTCATAATAATTATCTCCTTTTCTTGCCCGCTTGGCGGGTTTGTTTTGATGTATGAATAATAGCACGAATATTATTCATCGTCAAGCGTCAATGTATTCCAATAAATACACAAATATTCATCCGAAACCTATGTATATTGCACAATAATGCAGGCTTTTGATGAATATATGCATATTTATCCTCTTCTTTTGAAGGTCGCTAACTTGTATATTATGTATATTTTTGTGTATATTTGAATAAAAAGAGCGTGCCGCAGCACGCTCTCATCTTATTCTTCCAACAAACAAACCGCGTGGCAGGAGATTCCCTCCATACTGCCTGTAAAGCCCAGCCCCTCCTCAGTGGTCGCCTTTACATTCACACGTTCAATTTTGAGATCTAAGGCCTTTGCAATATTCTGCACCATCTGGGGAATGTAAACTCCCACCTTCGGTTTTTGGGCAATCAAGGTGACATCCACATTGCTGATCCGATAGCCCTTGGCGGCCACCTTCTCCCCTACCAACTGTAGTAATTTAAGAGAGTCCGCACCCTTGTATTGGGGATCTGTGTCTGGAAAATGATGGCCAATATCCCGCAGGCCGGCAGCGCCCAACAAAGCATCAGACACCGCATGAAGCAGCACATCTGCATCGCTGTGTCCTAATAATCCTTTTTCAAAGGGAATCTTCACGCCACCAAGAATCAGATCCCGATTCTCTACCAGTTTATGCACATCGTAACCGTGTCCGATTCTCATTTCATATCCTCCAACAGCAGCTCCGCAATTTTCAAATCCATGGGCGTGGTAACCTTAATATTCCGCTCGTCACCCTCCACGATTTTTACGGACATTCCCATGAGTTCCACCGCAGAGCAGTCATCCGTGACTGCCGCGCCACCTTCCTTGGCTTTTCTCAGCGCACCTCTGAGCAGGTCTACATCAAATACCTGGGGTGTCTGCACTGCCCGCAGGGCACTTCTATCCGGGGTTTCCGCGACCAAACCGCCCTGCACCACCTTTATGGTGTCCTTGACAGGTACAGCCGGCGCTGCAGCACCATAAGTGTGAGCTGCTCGAACCGTACGATCAATGACTTCTCCTGTGATCAGCGGTCGAGCGCCATCCTGCACCGCCACCAATTTCATATCCGATGACAGCGCGCCCAGACCGATCTCCACCGATTCCTGGCGGGTATTGCCGCCCACCAACACCGCCTGCACCTTGCTAAATTCATGGCACCGATCCATGATCGGCACGATCAGATCGGGCCGGGTCACAATAATAATCTGCCGAATGGCATCGCAGTTTTGGAACGCACGGACGGTGCGAACAATCATAGGCTCTCCGCCAATAGGGGCCATCACCTT
>JAZOWQ010000087.1:0-4369 GCA_045659325.1 Faecousia sp.
GAGACCTCGGGGAAGTTGGGGTCAAAGGCGTTGGAGACGTCAGCGCTCAGGCAGAAGGAGTGGGCGAAGCATTCACTGAGCTTCACATTCTGGCTGTCGCACAGCATACCCATAAAGTACTCGAAAGCCTGGCTCTGCATACCGGAAATACCCACGGAGCCGATCTCTTCCTTGTCTGCCAGGATGCAAACTGCGGTGTGGGTGGGGGTGCCCATCTCCAGCAGAGGCAGGATCTCTGCGTAGGCGCACACCCGGTCGTCGTGACCGTAAGCGCCAAGCATGCTTCTGTCCAGACCTACCTCACGGCACTTGCCGGCAGGCACGATGGTCAGCTCAGCAGACAGGAAGTCCTCCTCGATGATGCCGTACTTCTCATTCAGCAGCTTCATAATGTGCAGCTTCACGGCATCGGACTCAGCGCCCTCCAAAGGTTCAGGGCCCAAAATCACATTCAGCTGTTCACCCTCAATGACCTTGGCAGCGGTCTTCTGCATCTGGTCAGCAGACAGGTGAATCAGCAGGTCGGATACATACAAAATGGGATCGCTGTCGTCCTCGCCGATGGTGATGGTCACAACCTCGCCGTCCTTGCGGTATACAACGCCGTGAATGGCCAGAGGAATGGCAGCCCACTGATACTTCTTGATGCCGCCGTAGTAGTGGGTCTTAAAGTAAGCAATCTCGGCGTCCTCATACAGGGGATTGGGCTTTACATCCATACGGGGGGAGTCCACATGAGCGGCGCAGATATTCGCACCCTTTGCCAAAGATTCGCTGCCCACAACAGCCAGCAGAATGCTCTTGTCCCGGTTGTTGTAGTATACCCTATCACCGGGCTGCACCTGCATACCGGGCTGCATCTCCTTGAAGCCGTTAGCCTTGGCGGTCTCCACAGCCCAGGTAGTGGCCTCTCGTTCAGTTTTGCAGGCATCCATAAATGCGCTGTAGCGCTTGCAGTAGGCTTCCATTTCTGTTCTCTGCTCGGCGGTCAGACCGGTGTAACCATTCTTGGGAGCAAACAGTAATTTCTTTTTCAGTTCTTCCATAAGGCAATCTCCTTTACTTTGTTTATTCTATTGTAAGCAATTTTTGAAAAAAGGCAAGGCATTTTTCTTGGAAATCTGCCTGTGCGCCGGTATTTTCCAAAACATAGTCGGATTTTTTGGCAAAATAATCTTGCTGTTTCTGGGCGCTAATTCGCATATTTGCCTGCTGCACAGTGATGTGATCCCGCTGCACCAGCCGCTCTACACGGACTTCCTCCGGGGCAGTGATCGCAACAGTCACATCACATAGCTTGTGTAGTCCGCTTTCAAATAATGCAATGGCATCGATGGCCACCAATGCCGGCTTGTTGTCCAAAATCTCCAGTACTTTCGCTTTGACAGCACCGTGGGTGATGGTGTTCAAATCTTCAAGTGCCTGCGAATTGGAAAAGACGATGGCTGCGAGGGCTTTTCTGTCCAAAACAAAATCTTTTACAGTTCCGGGGAACCGGTTTTCGATGGCACTCAGCATACCTGTATCTGTCAAAAGCAGGTCATGGTACACCTTGTCGCAATCGATGACGATGCCGCCTAGGCTTTCAATGGTTTGCAGTGCGGTGGTTTTTCCGCAGCCGGTGCCACCGGTAATGCCGATAATCATACCTCCACCTCCGCATCCACAATCTGGAAAGCAGCGGCCTTTTTCAGACGATTCTGTACCGCATAGGCCACACCGCCGCCCTCGGGGCAACGGGCATATACCTTGCTAATTGCTGGGTCATCCAGCTCCCGCAGCGCGGCAAACAGGCCAGCAGACAGGGTTTCCACGCAATCCTCCCGTCCGTAGGAGAGGGGATTGCAATCTGCATATAGGGGTAGTTCCTCTTCAAAGCATAATACCCTGTCCGTGGGTTGGATATGGCGGTGAATATAGGCAGCAGCCTTTTCCCGACTGCCGGAGACAATCACCACATCTGCCTGAGGGGCGTAGTGCTTGTACTTCATACCGGGGGCCTTTACAACCGCATCCTTGTCAATCTGGGCGGTGACGGCCTTGTCTACAACCAAATCCCCCAATACGGCAACTAACTGTTCCGGCGTAATGCCGCCGGGACGAAGCAACCGGGGCCTTTCTTCCGTTAAATCTACAATGGTGGACTCCACACCTACCTGGCAAGGGCTGCCGTCCACAATGGCGGCGATGTTACCGTCGTGGTCGTGGAGCACATGCTGTGCCGTTGTGGTAGAGGGTTTACCGGAAATATTGGCAGAGGGGGCAGCCACAGGCACACCGGCCAAACGGATAATCTCCCTTGTGACGGCATTGTCCGGACACCGGACAGCTACCGTAGGCAGACCGGCGGTGGTGCATTTGGGAACAAGACCCTTGGCAGGCAGCACCATAGTCAGCGGACCGGGCCAAAAGGCTTCTGCCAGCTGATAAGCAGCATCGGGGATGCTGTGGCAGAACTTTTCCATATCCTTCGCCTCTGCGATGTGGAGAATCAAGGGATTGTCCTGAGGACGACCCTTGGCCACAAAAATCTTAGCAACTGCCTGGGGATTTAATCCGTCAGCGCCTAAGCCGTAGACCGTCTCTGTGGGAATTGCCACCAGTTCACCGGACTTTATAAGATTGGCTGCAAGCTCTGCAGATTGAAAATCCGTTGCGGATAAAATGAGGGTTTTCATAAAAACCTCCTGAAATTCAGAACAAAAAAGGAGCAGCGCGTGCTGCTCCTTTTTGGAATCAAACAGTGGGCTGGTTAGCAGCTTCGATAATCTGAACGAACTTCTCGGGAACCAGAGATGCGCCGCCGATCAGGCCGCCGTCGATGTCAGGCTGAGCCAGCAGCTCGTAGGCGTTCTTCTCGTTCATGCTGCCGCCGTACAGAATGGAGATAGCGCGGGCATTCTTGGAGGAGTACAGCTTGCGAACCACAGCGCGGATATTTTCACAAACTTCCTGAGCCTGCTCGGGGGTAGCGGTCAGGCCGGTGCCGATAGCCCAGATGGGCTCGTAGGCAATAACAACCTTGCGGATCTTGTCTTCGGGCACGTTCTGCAGACCCAGCTTGATCTGCATAGCGATATGCTCGTTGGTAACACCGCTCTGACGCTGCTCCAGAGTCTCACCGCAGCACATAATGGGGATCAGACCGGCTTCCAAAGCAGCCAGCACCTTCTTATTTACAGTCTCGTCGGTCTCACCGAACATCTCACGGCGCTCGGAGTGGCCGATGATTACGTACTTACAGCCGGCATCTACTAGCATATCGGTGGCCAGCTCGCCGGTGAAAGCGCCCTTAGCCTCAAAGTGGCAGTTCTCAGCGCCAATACCCACGCGGGTCTCACGCATAGCGCGGACAGCGGCGGGGATGCAGATAGCGGGAACGCACAGAGCTACATCACACCAGCGGCCCTTAGGCATAATAGCCTTCAGCTCAGTCATAAACTCCTTGGTCTGGGAGGGGGTCTTGTTCATCTTCCAGTTACCGGCAATCACGGTCTTACGATACTTTCTGTTCATATTCTTATCTCCTTATATTTGCATCGATAATCGATGTGAATTTTCAAATTAATAAATATTGTAGGGCGGGGATTTTCTCCCGCCGTTGGGGGAATAAAGGGCATTGTAGTGGCGGGGGAGTTGCACCCCCGCCCCACATGAAATAAAAGAATTTCTTACTTATCTTCCAGACAAGCGATACCGGGAAGCTCCAGACCCTCCAGGAACTCCAGGGAAGCGCCGCCGCCGGTGGAGATGTGGGTAATCTTATCAGCAAAGCCCAGCTGCTCGCAGGCAGCTGCGGAGTCGCCACCGCCAACGATGGTCACAGCGTCACTGTCAGCCAGAGCCTGTGCAACGGCGATGGTGCCCTTTGCCAGAGTGGGGTTCTCGAATACGCCCATAGGTCCGTTCCAAACAACGGTCTTAGCGCTCTTCGCAGCAGCAGCACACTCAGCGCAAGCCTTGGGGCCGATGTCCAGACCCATCTGGTCAGCGGGGATTGCGGTGCAGTCAACGTAGTCGACGGGAATCTCAGCGTCGATGGGGTTGGGGAAGGAAGCAGCGATAGCGGTGTCAACAGGCAGCAGCAGCTTAACGCCCTTAGCTTCTGCCTTAGCCATCATTTCCTTGCAGTAGTCCAGCTTCTCGTTGTCAACCAGGGACTTGCCATCGGTGTAGCCCTGAGCAGCCAGGAAGGTGTAAGCCATACCGCCGCCGATGATCAGGGTGTCGACCTTCTCCAGCAGGTTGTTAATAACATTCAGCTTGTCGGAAACCTTAGCGCCGCCCAGGATAGCCACGAAGGGACGCTCGGGGTTAGCCAGAGCCTTGCCCATGATAGCAACTTCCTTCTGCACCAGGTAACCGGAAA
>JAZOWQ010000088.1:0-4136 GCA_045659325.1 Faecousia sp.
CCTGCACAAATTCCGGAAACCACCGCACCTGCACAAGAATAAATACATTGTACCACACATCCGCTGCCTTGACAAGCAAGGCCTCTTATGGTATTCTTTGAACAGTTGAATAGAAGGTCTTCAGGGCAGGGTGCAATCCCCGACCGGCGGTAAAAGTCCGCGAGCGTATGCTGAATCGGTGCAATTCCGATACCGACTGTAAAGTCAGGATGGTAGAAGGCTGTTTTACTTCGTATACCCTTGCCCTGAGTGTTTCTATACTCAGGGCAATTTTTTATGATGAGGTGGTCGTATGGCTGAATTTTGGAATCAGGTGCGGGAAAATCTTGTATTTATCCTATGCTGCGCAGGAATTATTGCGGCACTGGCAGCGCTTTCCCATCTTGCGGAACGGTTTCTGCCTGCCACAAGGCGAACGACAAAGACGAAGCGGATATGCGTAATTGCGGTTTGTTCCGCCATCGCTGCGGTGCTGCATATGCTGGACTTCCCCCTGCTGTTTCTTGCGCCGGAATTTTACAAGCTGGACTTTTCAGAGCTGCCGGTAATGCTCTGCGGTTTTTATATGGGACCTTCAGCGGCAGTGGCCTGCGAGGCTGTGAAGATTCTCTTAAAGCTACTGCTGAAAGGCACAAGCACCGCCTTTGTTGGGGATTTTGCCAATTTCGCGGTGGGCTGCAGTCTTGTACTGCCGGCGGTGATCATCTACCACATCAAAAAGACCCGGAATGGCGCTCTGTTGGGTCTGCTTATCGGTACAGTTGTGCTGACGGTATTTGGCAGCGCCTTCAACGCCATTTATCTGCTGCCAAAATTCTCTCAGCTGTTTGGTCTGCCCCTGGATGCAATTATCGGTATGGGCGGCAAAATCAACGGCAACATTACCTCTCTGCAAAGCTTTGTGCTGCTGGCGGTGGCGCCTTTGAATCTGATCAAAGGCGTGATGATTTCCGTCCTAACCCTCCTGCTTTATAAAAAAGTAGCCCGGCCTTTGCTGGGCCGGTAAAAAGAGGTATGTACCTATGAATCTGCAAAACTACAAGCGCACAAGGTTTACCTGTTTTTTTACCTTTCCGGCGCTGACACCGGCTTTTGTGCTGCCCCCTATTCTCTTTGCCACCTTTCGGGAAATGTACAGCATTTCCTACACCCTGCTGGGTACGCTGGTATTGGTGAATTTCTGCACGCAGCTGGGGGTGGATTTGATCTTCGCATTTTTCTCCCGGCATTTTAATATCCACAAGACCATCCGGACTATGCCACTGCTTTCAGCATTGGGTTTAACAATTTACGCCCTTGTGCCGTGGCTGTTTCCCCAATACGCCTATGCAGGTCTTTTGGTGGGCACATTTGTTTTTTCTGTGGCATCCGGTCTGGATGAAGCGCTGCTGAGTCCTACCTTGGCTGCCCTACCCTCGGACAATCCTCAGCGGGATATGAGTATTCTCCACTCTCTGTATGGCTACGGACTGGCGGCTATTGCTGTTGTGAGCACCTTGTTCCTGCATATTGTCGGCACGGAAAACTGGATGTATCTAACTCTGTTTTGGGCAATCCCCCCGGTGATTGATTATATTTTATTCCGAACTTCCCCCCTGCCCGAAATTACCGTTCATCAGGAATCCGCCGGCAACGGCTCTAAGAAGCGGACAGTAGGACTGATCCTTTGCGCAACTGTGATTTTCCTTGGCAGTGCCGCTGAAAACACCATGACCAACTGGATTTCGGTATATATGGAAAAAGCTCTGCAGATACCCAAAGCGGTAGGTGACACACTGGGTTTGGTGACCTTCGCACTACTGCTGGCCCTTGCCAGAAGTCTGTACGCCAAGTACGGCAAACGGATTTTTCCCGTGTTGCTGGCTGGTATGGTAGGTGCATTGGGCTGCTATCTATTGGCAGGTCTATCCACCAATCTGATTGTTGCCATGGTTGCCTGCATGCTCACAGGCATCTGCACATCTATGCTTTGGCCCGGCACACTGATTCTGATGGAGGAAACGTTTCCCAATCCCGGCGTAGCCGCCTACGCTTTAATGGCAGCCGGAGGAGATTTTGGTGCTTCCGTTGCGCCCCAAGGCTTGGGTATTGTGGCAGACACGGTGGCTGCCAGTGGGCAGGCAGTAACGCTTGGTGCGAAGTTAGGGCTTTCCCCGGAGCAAATCGGCATCAAGGCCGGTATGCTCACCGCCGCTGTATTTCCGTTACTGGGCATTGGTATGCTATTGTTGTTAAGTCGATTTCTTGCCAAAAAAGCATAAAAAGAGGGTGTGTTTCAAACACACCCTCTTGCTTTATTCTTCCTCAAATTCTTCCGGTTGGGCAAATCCCTCTTCAGCAACCGGTTCTTGAGCAGACACTTCTATCACAGATTCCATTACCGGCTGGGGAGCAGGCCGCTTTCTGGGAGGCATTCCCTTGTCCTTTTTCCGGCAGGCAAAGACAAAGAAAGGCATTGTCTCAGAAAACACAATGGACAGCACCAAAAACACCACACTGGTGTCCGGATTACAGGATCTATATAAATCAAACAGACATTTAAACGCAAACACGATCATAATAATGGCAATGGCGATCATCGCCATACCGCCAAAAATGGCCAGCAGCGCACTGAACAACACTGTGCCAACAATCCCATCGGCCATAACGATACCAGCAGTCACGGCAGCAGGTACCGCAAGCACAGCAATCAGAGAAAGCGCTATATTAAGACCCAGCAACAGCTTACGACTGTTCTTCACCTTGCCCTTGACCAAATACTGATACTGATCAGAAATACTGCCTAAAATCCACGCGCTGCCGATGGGCAGCCAAGCCAGCCAACGGTGCTTGATACCGCGACGGCCTGCTATGGCGGACAAGCCAAGGCTATAGAAAATATAACTCACTACGGAAAAAGCCATAACAATAGACACAAACATCAGATACCATACGGCAATGATTCCCGCCATGCCTGCCTCGGAAAATCCCGGCATCAGTTCAGCCTCAATCGTGAAGCCATCAGGATAAGAAAATCCACCCATAGTAGCACCTCGCTTTTTTAGGATTATTTCATTATAGCATATCGGTCCGCAATTTGCAACGGCGGGGATTTTCCAAAAAATACGGGTTCTTTGTGGCAAACCCCTATTGCGATATGAAAAGGAATGTGGTACAATATGGGTATTCTTAAACCAAAGAAAACATTGGAGGTATATTACTATGCTGAATCTTCCCCTGAACATCGACTTCTCCGGCAAGGTTGTGGTGGTTACCGGCGCTGGCGGTCTGATCTGCGGCGCTATGGCTCGTGCATTCGCGCAGAGCGGCGCTAAGGTTGCTGCCCTGGACCTGAACGAGGAAGCCGTTAAGAAGCTGGCTGACGAACTGAAGGCTGAAGGCTTCATCTGCGAGGGCTACAAGGCCAACGTGCTGGAAACTGAAGCAATTGAAGAAGTACACCAGGCAGTTCTGAAGGATCTGGGTCCTTGCGATATTCTGGTCAACGGCGCCGGCGGTAACAACCCCCGGGCTACCACCGACAACGAGTATCAGCACGGGGCCAAGGAGGGCGGCAAGTCCTTCTTCGATCTGGATGCAGGCGGCGTGGACTTCGTGTTCAAGCTGAACTTCCAGGGCACTCTGCTCCCCACTCAGGTGTTCGCCAAGGATATGGTTGCTAAGAAGAGCGGTGTTATCCTGAATATCTCTTCTATGAACGCCTACACCCCCTTGACCAAGATTCCTGCTTACTCCGCTGCTAAGGCCGGTATCTCCAACTTCACTCAGTGGTTGGCTACCCACTTTGCAGGCACCGGCATCCGCTGCAACGCTATCGCCCCCGGCTTCCTGGTATCTGCGCAGAACAAGGCCCTGCTGTTCAACGATGACGGCACTCCCACTGCCCGTTCCGCCAAGATCCTGAACGGCACTCCCACCGGCCGTTTCGTGGATGCTGACGAGCTGCTGGGCGCAACATTGTTCCTGTGCGACGTCAAGTCCGCTTCCGCTATCACCGGCGTGGTGCTGCCTGTTGACGCAGGCTTCGCTGCTTACTCCGGCGTATAATTTAAAAAATCACTAACCAACGGCACATAACCAGTTGTGTGCCGGTGGTAAGTCGGATCGTAGCCATGTCGTTCTGAGTGCCAAGGAGT
>JAZOWQ010000089.1:0-7925 GCA_045659325.1 Faecousia sp.
GGAGGAATTCGACAACTGCGGTCTGGCGGAAAAGGTGTGGCAGTATTTCATCGCTGTGCCGGATTTCAAGAGCGTGGGCGTGCGGGACGGCAAGCGGTACGAGGGCTGGCCGGCCATCATCCGGGCAGTAAATACCACCGATGCCATGAGCGCCACCATTGTGGAGATTCCCTATGAGGTTCTCCACAAAATCACGGACCGCATCACCTCCGAGGTAGAGGGCATCAACCGGGTGCTGTACGATTTAACACCGAAGCCTATCGGTACCATCGAGTGGGAATAATTGAAATTGTTTTTGGGAAACCTCGGCATCCTCTAAACCCGTCAAAAGGGCAAAATCTGGCAGCCTGAGAAACGCCAAGAACTGATAAGAATTTAAGACCTTGTGAAGCACACATTCACCGTGCTTCATAAGGTCTTTTTTCTTTCCTTATATTGATCTTGGCTACCCCTCAGCATCCCTGCTTTTCTCCACTTCGTGAAAGGAGCAGAACCCAGAAAGAATTTCATAAGAATCTGGGCATCCCTCATTATCTCCCATCATTTCATAGCAAATTTCATATTTTTTCACATTATTACCCTCCATTTCACTTCATTTCTGATACTAACCTCAGTTTTTAGCTACAAAACTTATGCCGTGAGAAAAGAAGAAGTTAAGAAGAAATGAGAAGAAGATCTCGCCAAAGCCTTTTGTATTCTCACCAAGCCAGAGTTTGCTGCCCATGCTCTGAAATGGTGAGAGAGGAAAAGGAAAATGCGAGAAAAGAAAAGGATCTGGCAGCTGAAATTTGGAGAAGAATTGAGAAGATGGGAAAGGATGAGAGAGAATGTGGATTTTTGCCCTAAAGAGGATATTTGAAATTACCTGAGAATACAACTGTTACGGGGTAAAGTGAAATATCCTCAAAATAAACAAAAAGGGTAAATTCTCACATCCTCTCAAACAAGCCAAAGGGCGTGCCGCAACGGCACGCCCTTCTTGATTTTCTATACAGAATATGCAATAATAAAAACAAATTAGGCAAGGTGGTGGTACAAATGAAACGAGCAATATGGACTTTAAATGGAGGATTGTTTGCGGTTGTTGCATTGTATCCCCTCGGTAAAGCGATCCTGTCATGTTTTGATTACACGCTTGAACTTTTCAGTGTTCCAGCTTTTGCAATTATCGTTGCGGTTTTGTCTGTTTGCGTTGTTGTGTTAGATATCACCTATAAAAATACACTTACAAACAAAGCAATTGGGGTGTTCATTGCGACGATTGCTCCGCTGTCTATGATCAACACATTTTTGTATTTGCTTGCAAGCAATCATATTGCGGTTCATATAAGTGGAGCAGTTTGCTTTGTCAGCTGTTGTATTATCACAATAAAACACGCAAAACCTCTGTCCGTCAAGGTTTTATCACTTGTGCTATCTGCATTATTGGTATTCCCCACTGCTTTGCTTGGTATTCTTGTGCTTTTCCCGATAGGACAAAACACGGTTGTGCAAACTTTGGAGTCGCCAAGCGGCAGATATTATGCAGAAGTTGTTGACAGCGACCAGGGTGCGCTTGGTGGCGATACGCTTGTGAGGGTACATGAGAAGCGAGAGTTTAACCTACTTTTGATCAGAATCAAAAATGAACCCCAACTCGTGTATTCAGGTGAATGGGGTGAGTTTAAGGATATGGAGATAGCGTGGAAAGATGATCATTGTATCCTAATCAATTCCGAAGAATATGAAATAGAATAAAGGGCAGCTGAAATTTGGAGAAGAGTTGAGAAGATGGGAAAGGATGAGAGAGGATGTGGATTTTTGCCCTAAAGAGGATATTTGAAATTACCTGAGAATACGCTTTGCGCTTGATAAGTGGCAGAGCAAGCAAAGCGATTTATTGCGCCGTGATCGGCGAGGGACGAAGGCGCACCGTCGCCGAGGACATTTGCCGAGTATCACAAGCAGGACCATAACAAACACCCCTCCTTTGAGGGGTGTTTCACATTATTTGCGCTGCCAGTGGCAGATACAGCGAAATCACAAAAAATCCCTCTCCGTATAGAGAGGGATTTTTGCGTTATTTACGTCACTTTACCCCAGCAGGCCGCGAATCAGGCCTTCTGCCAATGCCAGCACGGTGGCAAACACCAGACCGCCGGCGGACATTCCGAACAGTTGCAGGAAGGCACGGTTACGGTCCTTGGCGGTGACCTCTTCAGAGGAGGAGTATGCCGCCAGCATCAGACCGCCACAGCTGGACAGGGGGCTGAGGGCTGCCATATGGGCGCCGATGCACAGACCCACAGTAATCACCAGGGCGTTGCCGCCGCTTAAGGAGGCTGCCAGAGCAGGCACGGTGGGAATCAAGGTAGGCATTACCACGCCGGAGGCGGAGGAGAACCAGCTCATCACGCCGGCAAGGAGGCACATAATAGCAGAAGCGGTGCTGTTACCAACCAGCTTTTGCAGACCGTTGCACAGCAAGTCGATGCCGCCCAGCTCGGTGACCAGTGAAATCAGAATGCCCATTCCGCTGATCATCAGCAGCGTACCCCAGGAGATTTTTTTCAGGGCAGCGCCTTCGTCGGCGCAACGGAACACGGTGAGCAGCACCGCCACGCAGACGGCAGCCAGACCCACGTTGATACCCAAAAACGCCATTACCGCAACGGCGGCAATGCCAGTCAGCGTTGCCCACTGTTTGCCGGTAAAGGGCGGGATTTTCTGGTTTTCAGCGCCCTCAGCGGCAGGGGCGGGGGTGAACTTGTGCCACTTGAACACAAAGAAATACAGAACGGCGGCAAACAGCACATTTACCAGCGCCATTTTCAGATTCAGAGGGCCTGCCAGACCCAGAATACCCGCCTCCTCGGCCTTGCCCATTGCCACGATACCAGAGGGGGTGATGGGAGAAAGGCCGCCGGCGAAAGAGCCCAGCGTGCCGAAGGGCAGCAGGCTGATGGGCTTACAGCCGGTCTGTCTGGCCAATGCCACAATAATGGCAGCCATCAGAGCGGTAACGGAAATCAAACCGGGGCCAATGGCGGAAAGCACCGCGCCCAGCAGGAACAGAATCACCGGGAATATTTTCACTTTACCTTTGCAAAGGGCAATCACCTTTCTTGCCAGCACGTCCAGGGTCTTATTCTCCTGGGCGATGCAGAACAGATACATCACGCCGAAGAGCATCAGAAACATCTTGCTGTCAAAGGAATTGATAATGAATTTCTCCGGCATACCGGTGGCATACACCAGCACCAGAGAGGCCATGATGGCGGCCAGACCGGTATTCACCTTAAAAATAAAGGCAGCGGCAATCACTGCAACCAGGACAATTAACGATATGTAATCCATCTATCTTCCTTCTTTCTTATATTTGCCTTTCATTATACACCCCCGCCCTGCCAATTGCAAGGGATTTTCAGGAAAAACCCCCCTCTGTCAAAGGACAGAGGGGGATCATTTCTTTTTAGAATGCGTAACGCTTTGTAACGCAGACAGCGATACCAAACAGGCTAAGGATCAGCAGCACTACAGGCAACAGGAAGTTGTCACCAGTCTTGGGGTTACTTTCTGGCAGGGTGGCCTTCTCCGCAATGACATAGTTGGAGAAGTGGGTGGTTTCAAAGGAAATCACACCGTCCTTATAGGTAGTGGGCATCTGGGTAACCTTGCCGTTATCCGCCACATAGGCCACTACGAAGTCTGCGCCGGTCTTGCCGGAAGGCAGGGTAAAGGGCACGGAAACGGTGACCTTACCACCGCCAAATTCAGAAATCTTGGTCTGTCCCGCATTGGCTTCCAGGGACAAATACTGATGTACCTTCGCCTTTTCCAAGGCCTCTTTCTGAGGCGCTTTCAGAGCAGTTTTTTCCACTTCCTTGGCAACCAAGGTCACAGCAGAAGTTCCTGCCTGGGTATTGATAGCGGAAATAGCGGTCTTGTCGAAGGTAACGGTCATTTCCGGCAGCTTGACCTCCACCGCAGTCTGATTGCCCGCCAGCTTGTCCACGGTCTCGGCCTTGAGTTCCACAGTGTCAGCCTTCTCGGGAGTTTCGGTCACATCGATGATAACATCCTTGCCGCTCTCAATTTCCACAATACTGTCGGGAACGGAAGCAACACCCTTGTCCACAACGATTTCCTCTTCCTTATAGGAAACAGCGGGGTCTTCATAAGTAATGGTAAAGGTCTTCAGAATCTCCATTGCCTCGTCAAGGGAAAGACCGGTCACAAAGCCGCTGTCGTCCCGGCTTCCCTCACAGGGAAGGAAGGTAATGGCATCCCACTGGGCCTTGGTGCCGGCAAAGTGGATCTTGGTTTCCTGGGCGGGCATCTCATATTCCTGACGCATAAACGCCGTGAAAATCAGATTGTCAATGTTGACGGTCTTCAGTCCTGCAGGCAGGTAGAATTCCTTCAGACTCCAGCAATCGTAAAAAGCAAATTCCTTCCACTCCTGAATATTCTTGGGCAGCACGAAAGAGGTTACGCCCTTTGTGGTGATCTCCAGTCCCAAATCCAAATCCTCAGAAGAGCCGTTGGGACCAATCAATACCAAAGGCATTTTC
The DNA here is from genome assembly GCA_045659325.1 of Faecousia sp. Classification (GTDB taxonomy): domain Bacteria; phylum Bacillota; class Clostridia; order Oscillospirales; family Oscillospiraceae; genus Faecousia. Next base: position 4,554 of record JAZOWQ010000089.1, read on the forward strand.
TTCAGAGAGTTGGGCAGCGTGATATCCTCGGCTGCAAAACTGTAAAGGAACATACCGGGCGCCAGGCCGGTAACGCCTTCTTCCACCACAATATGCTTGGCCTTCAGGGCGCTGTTCAGCTCCACCCAAGCATTGTTCCAGTCGTTGAATTCGTCAGAAGCGTTTTCTACATCTACACCCACATAGTAGGTATCGCCGGTGCCGAACACGGTCATGGTAGAAGTAGCTGCATCAAACTTCCACTCCACCTTATCACCCAGCTTACCGCTGGTGGGGTTAGGCAATACGGTCACCTGCACGGGAACATCAAAGGTATCAGCAACCTTGCAGTTAATTGTATAGGTGCCGGGTTCGGTGGGATAGTCACCCAGAAATACATAATCCAAATCCTCGCAGGGGCCGGTGGTGTTGTCCTTATTGGTGGCAACAAACTCCACGGCAGCGCCGCCCTGATAGGCGTAATAGGTCATAGGCTTTGCGCTGACAGAGGCAATTTTTGTTTCCTGAATCTCAATGGTAATTTCCTGATCAAACAAGTATTGATTTTCTGAACAAATCTGCAGGTATGCCTTGTGGACATCGCCTGCTTTCCAGGGGTTGTTTTGCTGCTCAAAGGTCTCGTCGGTATTTCTCCAGCCGTAGTAGACACTGCCGTACTTCTCAGTCAGCAATTGCTGAAGCTTTTCCATAGTAATATTCTGGTACTTCGTTCCGTCAACCGTCACATCCACGCGACCCTTTTGCTCCCAGGCATAGTAATTGTAGGGTTCATCATCCATCCATCGCTGGGAGAATGCCAGCTCGTCCATGGTGATTTTGGAGATTTCAATTTTGGGGCTGGGCTCTGCCAGAGTGACCTTCAGGTCAACGGACCACACTGTCTCTCCGGTCTCCTGGTTAAACAGGTAGTAAACAGCATCATAAGTATTGCCCACCTGCCAGGGGGTCTCAACATCCTGGCTGTCGATTACGCCACCGCTGATCTTACCCATACCGTTGTCTACCATAAAAGGAAGACTCTCCAGTCGCATGGTTTCGGTCTGACCGCCCCTTGTCAATTCCACAAAGCAATAGGAATACCAGGGATAGTAGGTCCATTCAGGACCGTAGCCAACAAATTCCTTGGTATCTTCATCGTAGATTTCATCCCGGAAGGTTTCCGCGCCTATGGCGGGCACTGTCACATTAGGTGCCACCTGAAAGTCTACTTGTGTGCCCTCCGCAAAGGCAGGCACTACCATGGCTGCCAGCATAGCCAATGCCAAAAGAATACCAAACAGTTTTTTCATCTTCTCATACCTCCAAATTACCGATTTTCTGTATTTCGCAGGCTAAGACCTGTTCTCATTTTTTATTGTATCATGAAAAAAGGAATTTGCAAGGGGCATTATAAATAGCCCCGTCCGGAAACCAGACGGGGCTATAAATCTATTTTACTTTTCGTTCTTGTAGATTTCCTTGAAGTACTTGTAGGTATCTACCTTCAGCTCGCCGCAGGCAGCTTCGTCACAAGCAACGATGCCATCGGGATGCAGCTGCAGAGCAGAGATGGTCCATGCATGGTCCACGCCGCCTTCTACACAGTGGCGGAGCGCCCGGGCCTTATTGTGGCCGGAGATGACCAGCAACACCTGCTTGGAATCGCAGACAGTGCCAACACCCACGGACAGGGCAGTCTTGGGGACCTTGTTAGGGTCGCCCCCAAAGAAACGGGAGTTCACAATCAAAGTGTCCTCGGTGAGGGCGCGAACACCGGTGCGGGAAGTCAGGCTGGTGAAGGGCTCATTGAAAGCAATGTGGCCGTCCACGCCGCTGCCGCCCAGGAACAGGTCAATACCGCCGTAGGAGGCAATCTTAGCTTCGTAACGGGCGCACTCAGCTTCCAGATCCTCCGCCATACCGTTGAGAATGTTGATGTTCTCTGCGGGGATATCGATGTGGTTAAAGAAGTTGTCGTGCATAAAGTACCAGTAGCTATGGTCGTGCTCACGGGGGAGGCCTACATACTCGTCCATATTGAAGGTCACCACGTTCTTAAATGTAACCTTGCCAGCCTTGTTCATTTCAATCAGCCGTCTGTACACACCCAGGGGAGAAGAACCGGTGGGCAAACCCAACACGAAGGGGCGAGCCTCTTTGTGGGCGTTGATGGCATCTGCGATATGGTTAGCTGCCCATTCGCACATAGCCTCATAGTCGTTTTTAATAATCAGTTTCATTCTTTTTCAGCTCCAATTTTGGAAGAATCGGTGAAAATCACCGCTATTATTATACTGCAAAATTTTCATTTGTAAATCGGTTACAAAAAATTTTTACAAAATTTTAAATATGTGTTATATGGAAATTTTTATAATTTTTTCTAAGAAATACGCAAATACCTCTTGCATTTTCGGATTCCTTCTGTTAGAATACTGTTTAGCACTCAGACCATCGGAGTGCTAACGCGCTAAAAGTAGATAAACGCGGCTTGCCGCAATCTAAATACCATTTATATTATGGAGGCAAAACTATGAAACTGAAACCCATGGCAGACAACATTCTGCTGAAGGCCGCAGAAGCACAGGAGACCACCGCTTCCGGCATCATTCTGGCTACCACCACCAAGGAAAAGCCCGGCTTCTTTGAAGTCGTATCCGTTGGCCCCGGCACCAAGGATGTTACTATGACCGTGAAGGTGGGAGACAAGGTTGTTGTTGGCAACTTTGTGGGCAACGATATCAAGCTGGACAATAGTGACTACAAGTTCGTCAAGCAGGACGAGATTCTGGCCGTTGTCACTGACTGATTTTAGGAGGAACTAACTATGGCAAAGATGATTGTTTACGGCGAGGAAGCCCGTAAGAAGCTGCAGTCCGGCATCGACCAGCTGGCCGATACCGTTAAGGTTACCATTGGCCCCAAGGGCCGCAATGTAGTGCTGGGCAAAAAGTTCGGCGCTCCCCTGATCACCAACGACGGCGTGACCATCGCTAAGGAAGTGGAACTGGAAGACCCCTTTGAGAATATGGGCGCCCAGATCATCCGTGAGGTCGCTACCAAGACCAACGATGTTGCCGGTGACGGCACCACCACCGCTACCGTGCTGGCCCAGGCCATCACCCGTGAGGGTCTGAAGAACCTGTCCGCAGGCGCTAACCCCATGGTGATGCGCAAGGGTATCGAGAAGGCTGTTGAGGTAGCTGTTGCTGCTATCAAGGAGCACTCCGGTCCCGTGAAGGGCTCTGACGACAACGCCCGTGTTGGTACTGTTTCCTCCGGCGACGAGTCCATCGGCGCGCTGATTGCCGAGGCTATGGAGAAGGTTGGCACCGAGGGTGTTATCACCATCGAGGAAAGTAAGACCGCTGAGACCGGCCTGGATGTGGTTGAGGG
>JAZOWQ010000090.1:0-6277 GCA_045659325.1 Faecousia sp.
TTATCAAAATCGGGGCAACAAGGACGCATCCATGGACTTTAACCCCCAATTCACCTTCGATAACTTTATCGTAGGCCCTTCCAACCGTATGGCCCACAGCGCATCCATCGCGGTTTCTCAAACCCCCGGTCAGATCTATAACCCGCTGTTCCTGTACGGCCCTCCCGGTGTGGGCAAGACCCACCTGCTGTATGCCATCGCCAACGGCATCCGCAAGACCAACCCCGAGGCCAATATTGTGTATATCAAGGGCGACCAGTTCACCAACGAGCTGGTGGATGCGATCAAAACCGGTAAGAACATCGAATTCCGGAATAAGTACCGGGAAGCAGACCTGTTCCTCATCGACGATATTCAGTTTATCTCCGGTAAAGAAGGTACTCAGGAGGAATTCTTCCACACCTTCAACAAGCTCTATGAGGGTCATAAGCAGATTGTCATGACCTCCGACCGGAAGCCGGGGGATATGCCCACCCTGGAGGATCGTCTCCGCACCCGTTTCGAGTGGGGTCTGATTATGGACATTCAACCTCCCGACTATGAAACCCGTGTTGCCATCCTAAAGACCAAGGCCATCTCTTTGGGCCTGGATTTGGGTGACGATGTATGTAATTTCATTGCGGAAAATGTCACCAGCAATGTGCGGCAGATTGAAGGCACAGTAAAGAAAATCAAGGCCTACCACGATTTGGACAATATGCCCCTGAATTTGGAGAATATCTCCGCAGTGATTAAGGATATGTTTAAATCCGAGGGTAACGCCCTGCCCACACCCAATCTGATTATCAATCAAGTGGGTAAGTTCTACAATTTGGACGAGCCTACCCTGAAAGGCTCTCAGAGAACAAAGGAAGTTGCCGAGGCCCGGCATGTGGCCATTTACCTGGTGCGGAAGCTCACCAATCTGTCGTCGCCTGAAATCGGCAAGGAATTTGGCGGCCGTGACCATACCACCATCTTAAGCTCCATCACCAAGATTGAAGAGGAACTGAAGAAGGGGAACACAAATTTGCAGAACAACCTGCGGGATATCACAGCCAATATCAATTCCTGCCTATAATCTGTCCACAGGGGCTGTGGAATGTGGAAAACTTTTTGGGGAGAATTTGCCGAAACAATTTACCTTTTCTCCTCTGTTGACAAGCTATGGAAAATTCAAGAACCTGATGTGGAGAAAAATCCTTTGCTGTTTCAACACTTTTCCGGGTTTTCCCCATAAAATCCGCCCTACTACTACTTCTTCTACCTAAATTATCTATTTATATATATTTATTTATTATTTTCAAGAAAGAAGGTTTTCGTTATGCGTTTTACCTGTGAAAAAAGTATGCTGGTTACAGGCCTGAATATTACCGGCCGTACCGTTGCTGCCAAGAGCGCTCTGTCTTCCATTGAGGGTATCCTGTGTCAGGCAGGCAACGGCATTGTGCTCACCGGCTATAATATGGAAACTGCCATTTCCTTCCAGATTGATGCTGAGGTGACCGATATCGGCCAGTGCGTTCTGCCTGCCCGTCTGTTCGGTGATATTATCCGCCGTCTGCCGGAAGGCCTGGTCACGGTTGTGGTGGATGAAAATTATAAGGTTTCTATCCGCTCCGGCTATGCATCCTTCACCATTTCCGCAGAAAATGCTGACGATTACCCCGAGCTTCCCGATGTGGGTGACGGCAAGAGCATTCAGATTCCCCAGAAGGCTATGAAGGAGCTGATTAACGGCACCATCTTTGCCGTTTCCGAAAACCAGGGCAGACCCATCCACACCGGTGTGAAATTTGAGGTGGAAGGGGAGATGGTATCCGCGATAGCCGTGGACGGCTTCCGTCTGGCCCGCCGCACCTACCACTGTGAAAACGACACCGGCAGAAAACTTTCCTTCGTTGTCCCCGCACAGAGCTTGAAGGAAGTAGAAAAAATTCTCCAGGATGACGATGCAGATGTGGCTTTCACCTTAGGTACCAAGCACATTCTCTTCCAGATTGGCAGCGCAACCATCGTCTGCCGGTTGCTGGATGGTGATTTTCTGGATTGGAGAAGGGTAGTTCCCTTCGATTGCCCCATTAAGCTGGTGATCCATGTAAGCGATTTTGCATCCAGCATTGAGCGTGTGGGTTTGGTGGTTTCTGAAAAATACAAGAGCCCGGTGCGGTGTTTGTTCTCCAATCAGGAGCTGCAGCTGAAGACCAATACCACCATCGGTGTGGCTGAGGATAAATGCAGCCTTGCCGGTGACGGCAAGGATTTGGAAATCGGCTTCAATGTGCGTTACATTGCCGATGCCCTCCGGGTAATTCCTTCTGAGGAGGTCTGCCTGGAGCTGATCAACGGCCTGAGCCCCATCGTCATGACCCCCGTGGACGATAAGCACGATTTTGCCTATATGGTCCTGCCCGTCAGAATTAAGAACTGAGGAAAGATATGAAAGTAACCGTAACGAAAAAAGACAACGCCCAGAGACTTATCATTCACACCGAATTTATCAAGCTGCAGGACGCGCTGAAGTATGCCAATCTGGTATACTCCGGCGGCGAAGCCAAGCAGCTGATTCTGGAGGGTCAGGTGAAGGTGAATGGAGAAGTGTGTGAAATGCGGGGTAAAAAGCTGTACCCCGGTGACAAATTCTCCTTTATGGGCCATGTAATTTTGATTTGTGCTGATGAAGCTAAATAATATTCAGCTGGAAAATTTCCGCAACTATGGGGAACTGTCCGCTGAATTTGACGGCGGTGTTAACCTGCTGGTAGGGGATAACGCCCAGGGAAAGACCAATCTCTTGGAAGCCATCGCTTTTTTAGGGTCGGGCAAATCCTTCCGGGCCCAAAAAACCGGTGAGCTGGTGAGATTCGGCGGAGAATTTGCCCAACTGGAGGGCAATGTGTTCTCTCAGGAGCGGGAGCAAACCCTCCGATGGATTTTGTTCCCCACGGGAAAGCCCCGTCAGCTGTACCGCAACGGTGTCAAGAAGAAAACCACCGCCGATATTGCTGGGGTTTTACAGACCGTTTTGTTCTGCCCCGAGGATCTGATGGTCCTCAAGGGTGGCGCAGCGGCACGCCGGCGGCTTGCGGACAATGCCATATGCCAGCTGCGGCCCAATTATGAGCCTATTCTTACTGAGTATCACAGAATTTTGGAGCATAAGGCCAAAATTCTCAAGGATTGGCGGGAAAATCCAGCTCTGCTGGAGATTCTGCCGGAGTATAATGCCCGCCTGTGCCAGATGGGCGCGGCGCTGATTGCCTACCGGGCAAGATTCTTTGAGGGTCTGGATCGGGAGGCCAAGGTCTATCATGACATGTTTTCCGGTGGCAAAGAGGATTTCTCTTTGTGCTATAAGACCGTTTCCACAGTAGAAGATCCGTTCCTGCCGGTGGCAGAGCTGGAAAACCGTCTGCGCGCCCATTTGGAAAGCCACCATCGGGCAGAATTGGACAGCGGCCAGTGTCTGACCGGCCCCCATAAGGACGATTTTGATGTGGATTTATCCGGCTTATCCGCCAAAACCTACGGCTCACAGGGGCAGGTCCGTACCGCAACGGTGAGCTTGAAGCTGGCCCAGCGGACACTTATGAAAAAAGAAACAGGGGAGACCCCTGTTCTGCTTCTGGACGATGTGCTGTCTGAATTAGACCCTAGCAGGCAGGACTTTGTGCTGAATCAAATCACCGGTGGACAGGTGTTCATCACCTGCTGCGAACCGGGCAGATTCACAAAATTGGGAAAAACCATTGAAATAAAACAAGGGAACATTATTGCAAAGTAAATGTCAGGAGGACTTTTTATGTCTGAAGAAACCAAGGTAACACAGGAATACGGCGGTGAGCAAATCCAAGTTTTGGAAGGCTTGGAGGCTGTCCGGAAGCGTCCGGGTATGTATATCGGCTCTACATCCAGCTCCGGTCTGCACCACCTGGTGTACGAAATTGTGGATAACTCCATCGACGAGGCCCTGGCCGGCTACTGTAAGAATATCACCGTTACTATCAACAAGGGCAATTCCATCACCGTCACCGATGACGGCCGTGGTATCCCCGTGGACATCCAGCCCCAGACCGGCAAGCCGGCTTTGGAGGTTGTCTTTACGGTCTTGCACGCCGGCGGTAAGTTCGGCGGCGGCGGTTATAAGGTCTCCGGCGGTCTGCACGGCGTGGGCGCATCTGTAGTCAACGCCCTGTCCGAGAGCCTGACTGCCCGGGTTTATAAAAACGGCAGCATCTACGAGATGAAATTCTCCCGGGGTCATATCACTCAGGAGATGAAAATCGTAGGCAAGACCGACAAAACCGGTACGGAGGTTACCTTCCAGCCTGACCCGGAGATGTTCGACACCACCGAGTACGACTATGAGACCCTTCACACCCGTATGCGTGAGGAGTCCTTCCTGAACGCAGGTCTTTCCATCACCATCACCGACAACCGTGGCGACGAGCCTGTGGGGGAGACCATGTGCTACGAGGGCGGTATCCGGGAGTTTGTTACCTTCAACAACCGGAATAAGACCGTTCTGCACAATGATGTGATCTACCTGTCCGGCAAAAAGGACGATGCTTCCGCGGAGATCGCCATTCAGTATAACGACGGCTTCAACGAGAATATGCTCTCCTTTGCCAACGATGTGCGCACCCCCGAGGGCGGTATGCACGAGACCGGCTTTAAGACCGCGCTGACCCGTGTGATCAACAACTACGGCACCAAAATCGGCACCATCAAGGGCGACGATAAGGTTACGGGCGACGACTGCCGTGAAGGCATCACCGTGATCATTTCCGTCAAGCTGACCGACGCCCAGTTTGAGGGTCAGACCAAGGCCAAATTGGGCAACGCCTACATCCGTACCCTGGTGGAGCAGGTGGTGGGCGAACAGCTGGCAACCTACTTTGAAGAGCATCCTGCCACCGCCAAGACCATTCTCGAGAAGGCTTTGATGGCAAACCGTGTCCGTGAGGCCGCAAGAAAGGCGCGGGATAACGCCCGCCGTAAGAACGGTTTGGAATCCGGCGGTATGCCCGATAAGCTCCAGGACTGCAACGACAAAGACCCCGCCCTCTGCGAGCTGTACATCGTCGAGGGTGACTCCGCTGCGGGCTCTGCCATTCAGGGCCGTGACTCCCGTTTCCAGGCAATTCTTGCTATGTGGGGTAAAATGCTCAACGTGGAAAAGGCCAGAATGGACAAGGTTTATGGCAACGATAAGCTGTCTCCCCTGATTATCGCCCTTGGCGGCGGCATCGGCGAGGACTTCGACATCGAAAAGCTCCGCTACCACAAGGTCATCATCATGTCCGATGCTGACGTGGACGGCGCCCATATTCGTACCTTGTTACTCACCTTCTTCTTCCGCTATATGCGGCCGCTCATTGAAAACGGCTATGTATACTCCGCTGTGCCCCCTCTGTATAAATTGAAGAGAGGTAAGACCGAGCGTGTGGCCTATTCCGATGAAGAGAGGGATCGCGTTTCTGCCGAGATGCGTGGCGAGAGCAACGCAAAAATCGACATCAGCCGATTCAAGGGCTTGGGTGAAATGGACCCCCACGAGCTGTGGGAGACCACTATGGATCCGGAGAGAAGAACCCTGCGCCGTATCACTTTGGACGATGCCCGCCGCGCTGACGAGATTTTCACCATTTTGATGGGCGAACAGGTGGAGCCCCGTAAGGAATGGATCGAACGCAACGCCAAGTATGCGATTAACATTGATATCTGAGGAGGTGACCCATCTTGGCAAAGCATAACAGAAGCTACAAACCGGAGGATATTTTATTCCCCGACCAGATTATTACCGAGTCCCATCTGGAAGACGAGATGGAGCGCTCCTACATCGAATACGCCATGTCCGTTATTGTGGGCCGTGCGCTTCCCGATGTCCGTGACGGTCTGAAGCCAGTTCACCGTCGTATTCTGTATACGATGTATGAATCCGGCCTGACCTCCGACAAGCCTTTTAAGAAGTCTGCCACCTGCGTGGGTGATGTGCTGGGTAAGTACCACCCCCATGGCGACGCATCTGTGTACGACGCAATGGTGCGTCTTGCCCAGAATTTCTCTATGCGCTACCTGTTGGTAGACGGCCACGGCAACTTCGGTGATGTGGACGGCAACCCCCCCGCCGCCTACCGTTACACTGAGGCCAGAATGTCCAAGCTCTCCAACGAGATGCTCCGTGACATCGAAAAAGACACCGTCAACTGGGACCCCAACTTCGATGAGAGCAGGGAAGAGCCTCGGGTTCTGCCCAGCCGTTTCCCCAACCTGCTGGTGAACGGTTCTTCCGGCA
>JAZOWQ010000091.1:0-2449 GCA_045659325.1 Faecousia sp.
GACTTCGACAATGCTGCTTGCGCCCAGATCAAGGCATATCTTGGACCCTGGCCCAGAGCATTGGAGTCTGCCGGATTGAAACAACCCAAAGAAAAATAATCCCATAGCATAAGAAAGGACGATTATTATGCGAATTACCAAGAAAATTTTAAGCATGATCCTCGCCGTTGTAATGGTGCTGGGTCTGCTGCCTGCAACCGCATTTGCAACCGGTGCTGAGGAAGATGTTGTATATCTCTCCATCAGCTTTGATAGCAACTATATCGACGACAAAAACGGCAACCCCATTGCCTATGTTCCCGTTCCTATGTCCAAAATCGAAGCCATTGACCTGGCAGAATACGGCTTGGACAATATGCGTTTTGATGCAGACGGTGATGGCAATTATGAAACCACTGCACTGCAACTGCTGATTTATGCCCACGAGGAACTCTATGGTGGCAAGTGGAGCGATGTCAATTTTGATGCACTGCCCGGTGCTTCCTACTTCCGTGGCGGCATCTTCGGCTTCACCGAAAACTTGGTTTATTTCCAGAACGGTGATTTTCCTGTGGACGAGACCCAACAGAGTGACTTTATGACTGTTGGTGCTACATCTGACCGGATCGTTCTGAAAGCCGGAGATTTCCTGGATGTGGCCAGCTTTGGCTGTTATCAGTTCCTCTGGGATCAGGCTGGTGGTTTCCATCTGTTTGCCGACGAAAATGATAACTATACCCACGATTATGCCGCAACTGTCGGCGAGGCACTCTCCGTAAAGCTTAAGCATTCCTTCTGCGACCTGCAGTTCGGTCAGTCTTGGGTAAAAGATGCCACCGACTACGAAGTGTTCTACGGCTCTACTTTTGGTGAGGCAGAAGGCTCTGTAACTACTGATGGTAGTGGCTGTGCGGAAATCACCTTCACCAATGCCGGTACTTATTATGTTTGGTGCGAAGGCGGTCACAGTGAGGACTACGGCACCCACGGCTCTTGCAACTATTGCATGGAAACCGGCGAACCGTGCATCGTATCTTCTCCCGCTTTTGCCAAGGTAACAGTTTCCGGCGCAGCAGCACCCGAAGCACCCCGCCAGCCCCAAAGCGTCACCGCTGTGCTGAATGCTACGATGGCACAGCAGGCAGCTACCGTCACAGAGCCTGCCTTTGGCACCAACTTCGGTGAGTGGACTGTGTTCGGTCTTGCCCGTGGAAACTACTTTGGGAGCGACAGCAAGTATTTCGCAGACTACTATGACCGCATCGTAGAATATGTCAACACCACCGCAGCCACGGTTAATTTGAATGGTGCTTTGGACAAAAACAAGTCTACCGACAACTCCCGTCTGATCATGGCACTGGCTGCCATTGGTAAGGATGCTACCTCTGTGGGCAACTGGGATCTTGTGGAGGCTTACAGTGCCAATGGCATCAACTGGATCAGGCGGCAAGGTATGAACGGCACTATTTGGACGCTGATTGCTCTGGATTGCGGTAACTACGAAACCTCCGATCCCACTATCCGTCAGCAGTGTGTGGATGCCATCATTTCCGCGCAGCATAATGACGGCGGTTGGTCTTTGGTCACCGCCAAGACGATGCCCTCTAATGTGGATATTACCGGCCTGACCCTGACTGCTCTGTATCCCTACCGGGATCAGCCTGCGGTAGCCGCAGCTTGCGAAACTGCATTTAACTGGCTGTCTGAAAGCCAGCTGGACAACGGCGGCTTCCCCTACGGAAAAGGCGAAACCTCCGAAAGCTGTGTGTGGGCCATCGTTGCGGCTACCACTTGGGGCATCAACCCGGACACCGACCCCCGTTTCATCAAGAACGGCAATTCCGCTATCGACAATCTGCTGACCTACTACCTGAAAGATGAAGCCAAGTTTGAACACGGCAGGGGCGCAGGCGCCAATGCTATGGCTACTGACCAGGCTACCTATGCTTTGGTTGCTTATGATCGCTTGGTGGGCGGCAAGAAAGCACTGTACGATTATTCCGATGTAACCTTTGAGGAAGATACTGTTGTTCTAGGTAAACCTACCGCAACACTGGGTCTGCCTGCACAGATCACTGACGATGTGGGTAAAACCTTCAACGCCGTCATTACCCTGGACCAGTGGGACAATACTGCAGGTTATAAACTCATTGACTTTATTTTGAATGTTCCCGAGGGATTGCGTGTCGCCGGTGTTTCTGCCGGCAGCCGGCTAAATGGTGGCGAAGTCAGCTATCATTTGGATGAAGAAGGCAAGCTGCGTGTTGTATATTTTGATGCCAACGAACACAGCGATATTACTGTTGTTGGCAACGCAGAGGGCAATACATTCCCCGCACAGTTCTTCACTGTTACTTTCCAGGTGGATGCCGCAAATGCGGGTGAGCAGAAAGCCATCAGCATCGGCGGTATGTCTGTGAAGCTTACCTCCGACTCCAGCGATGAAGGTGCAATGGTAGTCGTGGACACC
>JAZOWQ010000092.1:0-2855 GCA_045659325.1 Faecousia sp.
CATCATCCCGGCTATGTCCCTGGTTCTGAGTATGACATTGCGGTTTATCCCTAAGTTCAAGGCGCAGCTCAGTAGTGTGGTTGATGCTCAAAAGAGTATGGGGAGAGAAGTTGCCAAAGGGTCCCTTTGGCATAGAATGAAGATCGCTGTCACAGTGCTGTCTATCATGGTTACATGGGCACTGGAAAATGCCATTGAGACCGCCGACAGCATGAAGAGTCGGGGCTATGGTCTAAAAGGGCGCACCGCTTTTTCAATCTATCGTATGGACGACCGTGATAAGATGGTGCTTATGTTCCTCGGCTTTTGTGGATTATATTTATTGGCAGGAAGGATCTCCAATGCTTTTGGCTTCTTGTATTTCCCTCGTCTTCGCTATGTGAGTATCAATGCAGTGACCCTTTCTTTTCAGTTTGTATTTTTTTGTCTTTGTATTATGCCTGTGGTGCTGAACCGGGCAGAGGAGAGAAAATGGAAAGCTATTCATTCAAAAATGTAGATTTTACATATCCGGAGGGGGAGAAAAAAGCTCTTCGTAACATATCCTTTACGGTTCAGCACGGTGAATTTGTGATCCTTTGTGGTCCTTCCGGCTGTGGCAAATCCACACTATTGCGGCATTTGAAGTCTTGCTTGACGCCTCACGGCTTATTCTCCGGTGAGATTCGTTATCAAGGGATATTGTTGCCTGAAATGAGCCAACGGGAGCAGGCACATCAGATTGGTTATGTTTTGCAGTCCCCGGAAAATCAGGTAGTCACCGACAAGGTGTGGCACGAACTGGCTTTTGGCTTGGAAAGTTTGGGGTATGATACCCCTACCATTCGTCGTCGTGTGGCTGAAATTGCTGCCTTCTTCGGCATTGAGAATTGGTTTTATAAGAATATTACTGAACTGTCCGGTGGTCAGAAACAACTATTAAGTCTTGCATCCGTTATGGCTATGCAACCGAGTGTGCTAGTGCTGGACGAGCCTACGGCACAGCTTGACCCCATTGCCGCCGCTGATTTCCTGGCTCTGCTGGGCAAGATCAACCGGGAATTGAGTACGACGATTATCCTGACAGAGCATCGTTTGGAGGAAGCTTTTCCCTTTGCAACCCGTGTGATTGTTATGGATGAAGGAGCCATTATCTGTGATGACAAGCCAGAGAATGTAGGACTTCAACTGAAAGATAAAGGCAGCGGAATGTTCCTTGCTATGCCCACCGCCATGCGGGTTTGGGCAGCAGTGGAAACAAAATTGGATTGCCCCATGACTGTCCGTGACGGCAGCACGTTCCTTACCCGTCGAGTAGCGGAACAAGCATTTTTCCCCCTTGTAGAAAAAGATCCCATGGTGTTCCAAGAGGATGTAGCCTTGGAATGCGACGACCTATGGTTCCGCTATGAAAAAGACAGTCCTGATGTTGTAAAAGGTTTTTCGTTGCAACTCCGCAAGGGTGAGTTTTACGCAATCTTAGGCGGCAACGGTGCCGGTAAGTCTACCACTTTGAAAGTTATTTCCGGCCTGCGAGAGGCCTATCGTGGGGATGTGCGACTCCATGGCAAGTTAGGTCATCTGCCACAGAATCCTCAGACACTATTTGTGAAAAGAACCATTCGAGAGGATCTGTATGAAGTATTCCGAGGTGAAAAGATTCCTAAAGAACAGCAGGATGCAAAGGTTGCTCGAATCGTGGAACTTTGCGATTTGCGGGAGTTTTTAGATCGTCATCCTTATGACATTTCAGGTGGGGAACAGCAACGCACCGCATTGGCGAAGGTGCTGTTGACCGCACCCGATATTCTGCTTTTGGACGAGCCTACCAAGGGCTTTGATGCTGAGTTCAAAGTGAGCTTTGCAGAGATCCTCCGCAGGCTCATTGCCCAAGGCACCACCATTTTGATGGTGAGCCATGATGTATCCTTCTGTGCCGAGTATGCCCACAAGTGTGGCTTATTCTTTGATGGCAGTATTGTGGCAGAGGGGACCCCCGGAGAGTTCTTCTCGGGTAATAGTTTCTATACCACTCCTGCTAATCGTATGGCACGGCACTTGATTCCCAAGGCGGTAACCGTTGCCGACATCATCGGCTGCTGTGGGGGAGAAATCCCCACTGATCCGGAGATTGGCGAATTTACGCCACTTCCTACGGTGAAAGAATCAGCAGTTAATTTCAAGCCCAAACCACTGCCCATTTGGAGAAAGTCGCTTGCAGGTATTTCCTTGGTAGTTGCACTATTTGTGTTCTTTTATGCCACCAGCATTACAGACCTTTCAGCGCTTATCAATATGAACGGCATCAGTGCCGACGGAGAGCGACAGCTTCTGCTCTATTTGGTGCTAATTGCTGCGTTGGGTGTGTTTATTGCCGCTATTGGTCGCAGAAGCCCACCGTCTACTGTGCTGCAAACCCCTGTCAAGGAGCGAAAGCTGAGAAAACGCACCTTGCTGGCTGCGGTACTCATTGTGCTGTGTATCCCACTGACCATCTTTACCGGCATTATGTATTTAGGCAATCAGCACTATAACATCACTGCTTTACTGGTTTTGGCAGAATGTATGCTCCCATTCTTTTTGGTGTTCGAGAGTCGAAAACCCAAGGCAAGAGAACTGGTGACCATCGCAGTGCTGTGTGCCATTGGTGTGGCCGGTCGATCTGTATTCTTTATGCTACCCCAGTTCAAACCGGTACTGGCCTTGGTTATCATTTCCGGTGTGGCCTTCGGTGGTGAGACCGGATTTTTGGTGGGTGCTGTTACCATGCTTGCCTCCAATGTGCTTTTTTCCCAAGGTCCGTGGACGCCTTGGCAGATGTTCAGTATGGGTATGATCGGTTTTTTAGCCGGTATCCTCTTCCGCAAGGGTCTGCT
>JAZOWQ010000093.1:0-2040 GCA_045659325.1 Faecousia sp.
CAGTCCATCAAGACTTTAAATACAGGAGATAAGGTTATTGGTATCGTGACCGGTATCGGCGCAACCGAAGTTCAGATTGATCTGGGCACCAAGCACGCCGGCTATATTCCGTATGATGAAGTCAGCGCAGATCCCTCTGTAAAGCCCGAGGATGTACTGAAGGTTGGCGACGAAACCGAAGTATTCGTTGTCCGCGTCAACGATCAGGAGGGCGTATGCCAGGTTTCCAGAAAGAAGCTGGAAGGCATGAAGGTTTGGGACGATATGGCTACCTGGTGTGAAGAGAAGACCACCGTTGAGGGTACCATCACTGAAGAGAACAAGGGCGGCCTGGTTGCTACCGTTAAGGGCATCCGCGTCTTTATTCCCGCTTCTCAGTCCGGTATTGCCAAGGGCGGCGATATGACCGGTATGGTTGGCAAGACCACTGAGCTGAGAATTACCGAAGTGAACCGCGCACGCCGTCGTGTGATTGGTTCTATCCGCGCTGTTTCTGCTGAGGCCCGCAAGGCTGCTCAGGAGAAGATCTGGTCCGAGATCGAGGTTGGCGCAAAGTACCACGGCACCGTTAAGTCCCTGACTTCCTACGGCGCATTCGTGGATATCGGCGGTGTGGACGGCATGGTTCACGTTTCCGAGCTGAGCTGGAACCGTATCAAGACTCCTGCTGATGTAGTTGCTGTGGGTGACGAGATCGATGTTTATGTGATTTCCTTCGACGCTGAGAAGCGCAAGATTTCTCTGGGTTACAAGACCGCTGAGATGAATCCCTGGAACAAGTTCATGACCGCTTACAATGTGGGCGATGTTGTGGACGCTAAGATTGTCAAGTTGATGACCTTCGGCGCATTCGCTGAGATCATTCCCGGTGTAGACGGCCTGATTCACATTTCCCAGATTGCCAACAAGCGTATCGGCAAGCCTGAGGATGTCCTGTCCGAGGGTCAGGAAGTACAGGTAAAGATCACCGAGATTGACGCCGAGAACAAGCGCATCTCCCTGTCTATCCGCGCTCTGCTGGAGCCGGAAGCAGAGGAAGAGGCTGCTGAAGAAGTAGTTGAAGAGGCTGCTGAAGAGGCTTAATTAAGATTACATACCGGGACCGGATTACCGGTCCCGGTATCGTCATTAAAGGAGAAAACGATGGTAAAGCATATTGTACTGTATACCCTGAAAGAGGGCGTAGATAAAAAAGAGGCTGTTGCTATTATTAAAGAGCAGTTGGAGCCATTGGTAGGTGTGATTCCTGGTCTCCAGCATATGGAAATCCGTCAGGCCTACAACGGTATGGACTATGCTCTGTATTCTGAGTTCGAGAGCCGGCAGGACCTGGAAAATTATGCCGGTCACCCCGCTCACTTGGCGGCTAAGGAGCATTTCTGGCATTTCCTGGACACCCGGGTATGCGCAGACTATGAGGTGTAATTATGAAAGCAATTGTAACAGTAATCGGTGAGGACCGGGTTGGTATTATTGCATCTGTGTGCGCAGACCTGGCCGCCTTCAATGTAAACGTGCTGGACATCAGTCAGACAGTCATGCAGGGCTACTTCACTATGATGATGGTAGTGGATGTGTCCGGCGCAACCTGTCCTGTGGCAGAGCTTGCTCAGAAATTTGACGAGAAGGGCAAGGAGATGGGCCTGTCTATCCGTCTGCAGCGGGAAGAAATTTTCAAAGCTATGCACAGAGTGTAAGGAGTACATATGCTGAGTTTTAAGGATATTTTAGCCACCCAGGATATGATCGACAAGCGGCACCTGGACATCCGTACCATCACCATGGGTATTTCTTTGCTGGACTGCGCCCACGAGGATGTAAACGAGTGCGCCCGCCGTATCTACGATAAGATCACCCGTAAGGCAGAAAACCTGGTAAAGGTTGGTGAGGAGATCGAGTGGGAATTTGGTATTCCCATTGTCAATAAGCGCATTTCTGTGACCCCCATGGCGATCATCGGCAATTCCTGCAATACGGATAGCTATGTGCCACTGGCCATTGCTATGGATGAGGCGGCCAAGACCTGCGGGGTCAACTTCA
>JAZOWQ010000094.1:0-23906 GCA_045659325.1 Faecousia sp.
GCTGCGCTAAACAGAAGCAGTTCAGCCGCCCGATGACCGGACATACTCCGCAGAAGTTACCGTTTTTCAACGCAATCTCCTGCATCATCGCAGTGCAAGCGCATAGTATCCCCTATGCGTGCCCGATTATGATACCACTAATACTGCCACTTGTCAACAACTTTTTTAGAAAAAATCACAAATTTTTTCCTTATTTTTTGTTGCTTTATCCAACGATATTTTTCGCAATTTCATACACCACCGGCACAAGTAAAGCCGGCAGCATATTCACCGTTTTAATCTTTTTGTCGCCGTTTGTCAGAAAGTTAATGCCGATGCACATCACCAGGGTATAGCCTACCATGCAGATATTGCTCAGCAGCTCCCCCACCAACACATTGTCCAGCTGTACCGCCAGCAGGGTCATACCACCCTGATAGAGCAAAATGGGAATGGCAGAAAACAGAACGCCGTAGCCCAAAGACGCTGCCAGCACCACCGAGGTAATGCCGTCAATGATGCCTTTGGTGATGAGGGTACTGCTGTCCCCCAGCAAGCCATCGTTGATAGCGCCCACAATGGCCATGGCGCCGATACAGTAAATCGTTGTAGAGGTAATAAATCCGGCAGAGAAACCAGACATCTTGCACTTACTTTCAATCCACTTGCAGCCCTTGTTCAGCCGGTCTTCCAGCTTCAGCAGTTCACCGATAAATGTACCCAGAGCCAGGCTGACCACCAAAATCAGTTCCCCGGAGCTGGAAATCTTACCGGCGGCATCGGTTTTCAGCATCGCAGACAGCGCGCCGCAGACGCCGATCACCAGCACCGCCACGCCGGTAGCCTTATGGATGGAAAACTCCATTTCCTTGCTGACCGCCTTTTTAAACACCAGTCCGATGATGCCACCCAGCAGAATCAGCGCTGCATTGATGAGCGTTCCCATAGTTTCGTTCTCCTTCCTCAAAATTTGTTTCATTGTAACACCTTTCCTCCGGTCTGTAAAGATATTTGACATTCTTCACGCTGTCTGCTATGCTAATCGGCAGGAAAGGAGGTTGGCCTTGTGAAAATTAAAAATATGGTCCTTTGCGGTATTTTTGCAGCTTTGCTGTGTGTATGCGCGTGGCTGTCCTTTCCTTTGGGGGATACAGCCATCACCCTGCAGACCTTCGGTGTGCTCCTGTGTCTTGGCACTTTGGGTGGCAAACGGGGCACATTGGCCATTTCGGTGTATCTTCTGCTGGGCACAGTAGGCCTGCCTGTGTTTTCCGGTTTTCGAGGCGGTATCGGCGCTCTCTTGGGTACTACCGGTGGGTATCTCACCGGTTTTTGGGTTTGTGGATTTGTCTATTGGCTTTTGACTTCTCTCTTCCCCCGTTACACCTTAATCCCTATGGCGGCAGGCCTTTTGATTTGCTACTGCTTCGGCAGCATATGGTATTATAATGTATACGCCGCCGGCGGCACCGCCACCTTAGGCTTGATTTTGGCCAAATGCGTACTCCCCTTTTTGTTGCCGGATATTGCCAAGCTGCTCCTTGCCCACAGTCTAAGCAAAAAATTGAAACCCTTCGTATATTAAAAAACATTTCCCCATAGACTTTTCCAAGGAGGGATTGTCTATGGGGAAAAAAGATTTATGGATTGCCTTATGTGCAGTGTGCGCCGCGATTATACTGTCTATCACCCAGTTTTGGGGGCTGACCCTGGAAACAGGGGCATGGGGTCTGTCCTTTCAGACCGAGGGGCAGCCGCCGGTAGGACCTGCCGGTAACCGGCAGCTATCACAATACGATGCGGTATACTTAGGGGACGAGACCCAGAAGGTTTTGTATCTCACCTTTGATTCCGGCTACGAAAACGGCTCTACGGAGAAGATTCTGGACGTACTGAAAAAGCACAATGCTCCCGCCGCCTTTTTCCTGGTGGGCAACTACATAGAGAAAAACGGAGACTTGGTCCGCCGTATGGTAGATGACGGGCACATCGTAGGCAACCACACCATGCACCACTTGGATATGAGTAAGCTCTCGGACAAGGATGCCTTTGCTAAGGAATTGCAAGACTTGGAAAACGTGTTTAAAGAGACCACAGGAAAGGATTTGCCCAAATACTACCGCCCCCCACAGGGAACTTACAGCCAGGAGAATCTGCAGATGGCGAAGGAATTGGGCTACAAGACAGTATTTTGGAGTCTTGCTTATGTGGATTGGAAAAACGACGCTCAACCCGCCAAGGAATACGCCTTCAGCAAGCTGTTGCCCCGTACCCACAACGGCGCGGTGGTGCTGCTCCACTCCACATCAAAAACCAACGCAGAAATTCTAGACGAACTACTGACCAAATGGGAGGCCGCCGGCTACCGGTTTGCGCCCATCAGTGAGCTGTTTGTATGACAAAAGGGTGTCGCCATAGCGACACCCTCAGAGCGTCGAAAAAGCCACCAACCGGCAAAATGTATTTTAAAAAAGTCAACAAGGGGATTCCTAAGGGGGAAGCGGAGGAAAGTCCGAAAGCGGCAAATCCAATCCGCTTCCCCCTTAGGCCGTCTGGGGAGTGCGAGGACCATACGGAAGGTCCTCGGCGACTCTTTGCATACTTTCTCGTCGGTGAGAAAGTATGATACGCATTTTGCCTTACTGCGCAACGCACACTCTACCGTATCCATATACGCCGACGAGTGTGCGTTGCTTGTCTTGCCGTCTTTATCGACCTCTGTCAGTCTGTCGAAAAAACAGTTTTTCGAAAAACTAAGGGTGTCGCCATAGCGACACCCTTTCTTTTTACAGATATCTTCCTAAAATTTGACGGCTGAGATTGTCCAGCTTGGTCACATCGGGGATTTCGTACCGATTATCGTTCACATCCCGCAGCAGCGCCCGGACGCCCTCCAGCTTAAAGCCCTTAATCAGGATGCGGATTTCAATATCCGCAGGGCCCTTATCTGTCTCCGTGTGGAGGGTCAGGCCGTCAAACCGCTCCTCGTAGGCCCAAATCTTCAAGATTTTGGGCACCAGATAATATTCATTCAGGCAATCTTCAATAATCGCCCTCTGGCCTGCAGGCAGTGTATTCAAATCCCGAATCCCCGCCTGCTCGGCACCTTTTTCGTCCAGCAAAGTGATAAATCTGTTCAGATCTGTCACCGGAAACAGCCGACGGGGCTCTAGGTTTTCAAAGCTTCTGCCGTCATTCAGCGCCACATCCACCAGTGTGAGGTCCTTACGGGTGAAACGGGCCATGTCCTTATCAATATAAATCCGTTCCATCAGTCAAACCTCTCTTCCCGCTTTGCCTTCTTCACTTCGTCAGACATAGTTTGAATCTGCACCAGCTTGTAATATTTGCCCTTCTTCTCCAGCAGCTCCTCCGGCGTGCCCATCTCCAGAATCTTACCTCTGTCCACCACGATAATCTTATTGGCCTTCCGCAGGGTAGACAAGCGGTGGGCAACCATCAGAGTTGTTCTGCCGGCAATGAGCTTTTCGATGGATTCCTGAATCAGGTGTTCCGTTTCCGAGTCCACCGACGCAGTGGCTTCGTCGAAGAACAGAATATTGGGCTTTTTCAGTACCGCCCGGGCAATGGACAATCTTTGCCGTTCGCCGCCGGACAGGCCTACTCCCCGTTCACCCAGCACCGTATCATAACCGTCCGGCAGACGGGAGATAAAGCTGTGGGCATTGGCAACATCTGCCGCGTGGATCACATCCTCCACCTTGGGGTTCTGACAGCCGAAGGCAATATTCTGATAGATGGTATCGTTGAACATCATAGGTTCCTGCTGGACATAGCCGATTTCCGACCGATAGAAATTCATATCGATATCCCGGATATTAATGTCGTCCACCAAAATTTCGCCGTCGTAGTGGTCATAGTACCGCATCAGCAGATTGATAATGGTGGTCTTTCCCGCGCCGGTGGTACCTACAATGCCCACCACATCCCCCGGCTCAATGACGAAGCTCACATCAGACAGGGTCTTTTTGGAACGCTCGAAGGCAAAGTTCACATTGCGGAACTCAATTTTGCCGATGAGCTTTTCCGGGTGCTGGCCTTTGGAGAAGTCATTCTCCGGTTCAGCGTCCATAATGTCCATCAGCCGCTCAGCAGAGTTCAGGAAATGCTGATAGGAATCGTTAAAGTTGGCAAAAAACCGCACCGGCCCATAAAACATAGAAGTATAGGAGATAAAGGACACCAGCAGACCCGGGGAGATAAAGTCCGGGTCTTTGATAACCAGCTGACCGCCCACCGCCCAGATGAGCAACGAACCACAGCTCATCAAAAAGCCAACCACATGGGGAAAGAAGGTGGTGACCCGGGAGGCCTTCCGATTGATGCCCAGCCAATGGGCATTGCGGCCGGCAAATTTTTCTGTGCTTTTGCCCTCATTGGCGAAGGCCTTCACCACCCGGATGCCGGGAATGGTATCCGTCAGCACGCTGGTGACACCTGCCCAGGCCCGCCAAATACGACGGTACAGGGGTGTCATTTTCCTACGGAAGCGACGGGAGAACATTACCACAAAGGGTACGGGAATCAAAGACAACAAGGTCAGCTGCCAGTTCATCGTGAACATAATGATCACAATGCCAACCAGCGTAAACAGCTGTACCAGCACCTCCTGGGTAACCCGCAGCATAAAGGACTGGATGGTAGAGCTGTCGCCGCTAATGCGGTTGATCATCGAACCGGTGGAGGTGCTGTCATAAAATCGCATGGGCAGATATTGGGCCTTTTCGTACACATCATTCCGCAAATCTGCCACAATCTTATCGCCGGTGACCTTCAAATGATAGTCCCGCACCGTGCCGATTCCGTGGTGAATCACATGGGTCAACAGCAACACCAGCACGCACCAAACAAGCCCCTTTACATCTCCCCCGGGAAGCACATCGTCCACCAGTTGCTTGGTCATATACGGGGGCGCCAAAGATACGGCGGTAGTCACCGCAGACAGAAGTAGGCAGAAGGCCAAAATACCCTTATAGGGCAGTATGTACTTACCCAGCTTTTGCACAACCTTGTCTTTGGATTCGCATTTCATACAAGGCGCGCCGGGGCGCATCAATGTTCTGCCGCATTTGGGGCAGACGCTGAACTGCTTCTCAAAGGCAGCCTTCACAATGGCGATTTCCTCCGCCATATTCTTGCCCTTGGACAGGTTGGTAATGAAGGTGGCCGCAGAGTCAAAGAGGTTCGCCTCCCGATAGGAGAAACGCAGGAAGTTTGTGCGTTTTCCATCTTCTTCCGGAAGCGTGAAAATCAGCATCGCATTGCCGTAATACCGCTTCACAAACGCTTTTTTTACCTGCTCATAGGACACCTGTCGGACGCCGCCTTCAAAGGTATCATCAAAACCGTAAATGCCCTTATCCGTCACCGCCAGAAAGGTGTGGGCATATCTGCTTTGGATGCTCAAGTCACCCACAACTACAAATTGCAGCCGCTCATCTGTAGGAATGGTCTTTTCTAATTTTTCCGTATCCTCCGGTTTCAGCTGCTTGTTGGCAATAAACTTTACACCCCGGAAAGGCGGATTGATATCCACACTGATACCCCCCTGTAAATGCTCCTCAGGGGCTTCTTTTTCTAAGATTTCCTCTTTCATAACGCACCTCCCGTTATGCTACCTTCATTTCCGTCATTTTATCACAGAGCCGCTGGAAATATAAGGGAAATTGTTTACAAAAATCAGCAAAAATTTTTATGCAGTTTTGTAAGAAAAGGGCGTGGATTATCCACGCCCTTTTTAGCCTTTGTATCTGGGCTGGCAGGTGAGATTCATGCCCAGCCGTTTGAATACTTTTTCATCCACCGGAGAAAGGATCACCGAGGAATGGACCTCGCAGCCACGAAGCTTGCCCAGTTGCTCCATAGCCAGCTCCGCCTTGGGGACGGTAGCGGCGCAGATAGACAAGGCAATCAGCACCTCATCGGTGTGCAGCCGGGGATTCCGGTTGCCGAAATGGTCGGTCTTCAGGTGCTGAATGGGGTCAATGACCTCCGGGGCAATGAGATGCAGCGCATCGTCCATACCTGCCAAGGTCTTCAGTGCATTCAGCAGCAGCGCCGCAGAAGCGCCCAGCAAGCTGGAGGTCTTACCGGTGACGATGGTGCCGTCAGGTAATTCCATAGCCGCCGCAGGCAGTCCTGTCTGCTCCGCCTTGGCAAGGGCAGGGGCCACCACCCGACGGGCGTCCTCCGTAACATTGGCTTTCTTCATCAGCAGCTCCAGTTTCAGAATCTGACTGTGATCTGCTTTACCCTGCTTCTGGTCGCACAGGGCGGTATAGTACCGGCGGACAATCTCCTGGCGGGAGGCCTCGCAGCACGCTTCGTCATCCACAATACAGTTGCCCACCATATTGACACCCATATCCGTGGGGGATTTATAGGGGCATTCTCCCAAAATCCGCTCAAACATGGCAACCAGCACCGGGAAGGCTTCCACATCACGGTTATAGTTCACGGTAGTCTTTCCATACGCTTCCAAATGGAAGGGGTCAATCATATTCACATCGCTCAAATCAGCGGTTGCTGCCTCGTAGGCAAGGTTTACCGGGTGATTCAGAGGCAGATTCCACACCGGGAAGGTCTCGAACTTGGCATAGCCCGCTTTCACACCCCGTTTATGCTCGTGGTACAGCTGACTCATACAGGTGGCCAGCTTACCGCTGCCGGGGCCGGGTGCAGTGACAACCACCAATTCCCGGGTGGTTTCGATAAAGTCATTTTTGCCGTAGCCGTCGTCGCTGACAATATAACCGATGTTTGCGGGATACCCGGGGATATCATAATGGTGATAGACCTTGATATCCATAGCCGCCAGCCGATCGCAGAAAGCCTTTGCCATACTCTGACCGGAGAAGCGGGTCAGCACCACACTGGATACATACAATCCGAAGCCCCGAAA
Source organism: Faecousia sp. (assembly GCA_045659325.1). Taxonomy (GTDB): domain Bacteria; phylum Bacillota; class Clostridia; order Oscillospirales; family Oscillospiraceae; genus Faecousia. Next base: position 6,902 of record JAZOWQ010000094.1, read on the forward strand.
CACATCAATCAGCCGGATCACATCCCGGTCGTAGGTAATGCCCAAGTCTCCGCGGACCTTATTCTTTTCAATATCGTCGGCATTGATGGCAATCACCATCTCCACCTGATCCTTCAGCTCCAGCAGCATCCGCAGCTTACTGTCCGGCTGGAAACCGGGCAGCACCCGGGCTGCATGGTTATCGTCATAGAGCTTGCCGCCAAACTCCAGATACAGCTTACCGCCGAACTGGGCAATCCGTTCCCGAATATGGGCAGATTGGGTGCGAATATATTTGTCGTTATCGTAACCCAGCTTCTTATTTCCTACGCGCCTTTTTGTAAGGATTTACAAAATGAAACACTTTATTTATTGTATAAGAAACAAGACAAAATAGCAAGCCATTTTCCAAAAAAAGACCGCAGGATTTTTCTTGCTATTTTTGCTGTAAAAGGCTATAATAGTTGATGAATCAGTATGTTTTATCAAGGAGGACTTGCCATGGACCCTATTTATGTTACCGGACACCGCAATCCGGACACCGACTCCATCGTCGCCGCCATGGCCTATGCCGCCCTGCGGAACGCTGTAGGCGACAGAGAGTACGAAGCCGCCTGTCTGGGTCATGTTTCCGATGAAACCCAGATTGTTCTGGACCGTTTCGGCTTCCAGGCTCCCAAAAGAATCACCAGTATGTTCACCCAGGTCAAGGACCTGGACTTTGATACCCCGCCCTTTTTAAGCACTGCCGTTACCGTGGGCAGAGGCTGGAAAATTCTGCAGGAGCAGAAGAATATCTCCGCCATTCCTGTGATTAACGAGGACGGCACACTGTACGGCATGCTCTCCCGGGAAAATGTGGCCAGCTACAATATGGAGCGGATTTCCTCCGCTGCATTGGAGCCGGTACCTCTGTTCAATGTTCTTTCCGTACTGGAGGGCAAAGTGATCAATGCCGCCGGCGAGAACACCGACACCATCGGGGGCGAACTGTCTATCGCAATGCCCCAGCAGAGAGAAAATCTGCTGTTTAACCACAGCAACTCTATCGTTCTGTGCGGCCATCAGCCGGATATGATCCGGCGGGCGCTGGAAATGAATGTGAACTGTCTGGTACTGTGTCAGGCAGAGCTGGACGAGGAACTGCGGACACTGCCTACCACCACTTGTATTATATCCACCCCCTATGATGCCTATCGTGCTGCCCGTCTGATTTTCCAGTCCGCTCCTATTGGCGGCATCTGCCGCACCAAGGATTTGGTTTGCTTCCATTTGGAGGACAAGGTGGACGATGTAAAAGAGCAGGTGCTGAAATTCCGGGAGCATTGTTATCCCATTCTGGACGAAAACGAAAAGGTCGTGGGCGTTTTGACCCGCTACCATCTGCTCCGCCCCCGGAGAAAACGGGTGGTGCTGGTGGACCATAACGAGGCTTCCCAGTCTGTACCCGGTCTGGAAGAGGCAGAGATTTTGGAAATTATCGACCACCACCGTCTGACCGACATTCAAACCACCAATCCCATCTATGTCCGCAACGAGCCCCTTGGCTCTACCAACACCATCATCGCCTCTATGTTCCAGGACAGAGGTCTGATGCCCTCTGAAAAGATGGCTGGTATGATGGCCGCGGCCATTCTTTCCGACACGGTTATGTTTAAATCCCCCACCTGCACACCCAAGGATGTGCGTACCGCCGAGCGTATGGCCCGGATTGCCAATGTGTCTTTGGAGGAACTGGGCCGGGAGATTTTCTCCGCATCTTTGGAGCACCGCACCGCGGAGGACTTGCTTTACGCCGACTACAAGGAATTCCATATCGCCGGTCACGACCTGGCAGTGGCCCAGGTCACCTGTGTGGACTCTCCTCTGATGCTGGAGCGAAAGGACGAGTTTTTGTCTCTTATGAAGCAGGGCGCAGAAAAGAAAAACCTGTCTATGATGATTCTGATGCTCACCGATGTGCTGAAGGAAGGCACCCAGCTGATTTATGTGGGCGACGACGAAATTATCCATCAGGCCTTTGGCCTTTCCCCCAAGGACAGCACCCTGTTCCTGCCGGGCATTATGAGCCGGAAAAAGCAGGTCATTCCTATGCTGTCCGCATTGTGGGGCTAATAGAATGGAAAATGCAGGGTAGAAAACCCTACAAATTTATGATATAGTATTTCAGAAAAGGAGGGGCGGTATGAGCTTTGATAGCCTTTTGGGCAACGAGCGGCTAAAAGAAAACTTAGCGTTAAGCGTAGGACGTGGCCGTATTTCTCATTTCTATCTCATATCCGGCCCCACCGGCTCCGGCAAACACACCTTGGCAAAGCTCTTATCGGCGGCCATTTTGTGTCAGGCAGAGGGAAAGCCCTGTCTTTCCTGTAACGCCTGCCGGAAAGTAATGGGTGATGCTCACCCCGACTGCATCACAGTCAGCGACCCGGAGCACAAAACCGTGGCAGTAAAAATTGTGCGAGACGCCCGGGCAGACATGTATGTGATGCCCAACGAAAGCAACCGGAAAATTTATATTTTTCCACAAGAATTGGGTGTTGAGGGACAAAACGCTCTGCTGAAAATTCTGGAAGAGCCACCGGAATACGGCGTGTTCATCCTGCTGTCGGACAATCCGGAAAAGCTGCTGCCCACCGTTCGCTCCCGCTGCACGGAGCTGAATCTTCTGGCTCTGCCGGAGCAGGTTCTGCGGCAGGCACTGAAAGCAGAATTTCCCGATGCCGATGAAGAAAGTCTGTCTGCTGCCATCAGCCGCAGCAGCGGCTACTTAGGACAGGCCAAGGCCTTACTGGCCGAGGGCGCTGTCAGTCCCCAGACAGAGGCCTTTGTTCATAGCTTTTCCACCCGGAATACCGTGCAATTGCTGCAGGTATTGGTACCTATGGAAAAATGGAAACGGGATCAGGCAATCCCTGAATGGCAGGTTTGGCTGCAACTGCTCACCGATGCCCTCACCTGTCACGCCGGCCAAAAGGCCACCTCCCCCCTCTCCCGCCGGTTAAGTGAAACCCGCAGCTCCCAGGAGCTAATGCAGGCCATTGAAGTCCTGCAGAAAATCATCGAATATGCCCAGGGTAACATCTCTGTAGCCGCCATCTGCGGTTACCTGCAATGGGCCCTGCGGTAAAAGGAGTATACAATGGACGACCAGAATGTAACAATGCCGCAGCTACCTACACAGGTGCAGGTGGTGGATATTCAGTTCCGCCCCGGGCAGAAGATTTATTATTTCGATCCGGCAGGCCACTGTGTGCAGGCCGGTGACCATGTGATTATCGACACCGCACGGGGCCCGGAATACGGCACCTGTACCGCCGGCAACCACACCATTTCCACCAAGGATATTGTGGCACCTCTGCGCCCGGTGCTGCGTCTTGCCAACCAGCAGGACGAAAAGACCGCTGCAGAGAATCAGGCCAAGGAAAAGAAGGCATACGAATTCTGCATGAAGGAAATTGCCTCCCAAAAGCTGGATATGCAGCTGGTGTCGGCAGAATGCGCCTTTGACGGCAGCCGGATTCTGTTCTTCTTCACCGCCGACGAGCGGGTGGACTTCCGGGAACTGGTCAAGACTCTTGCCAGCAATTTCCATACCCGCATTGAGCTGCGTCAAATCGGCGTGCGGGACAAAGCCAAGATGGTTGGCGGTTTGGGCATCTGCGGACGACCCTTCTGCTGCGCAAGCTTTTTGGACGACTTCCAGCCTGTTTCCATCAAAATGGCAAAGACTCAGAATCTAAGTTTGAATCCTACCAAGATTTCCGGCACCTGCGGCAGACTGATGTGCTGCCTGAAATACGAGCAGGATGCCTATGAAGATTTGCTCCGCACCGCCCCCAAGGCCGAGTCCTTTGTGGACACCCCCGAGGGTCGGGGTACTGTGGTGGAAATCGACCTGCTGCGTCAGCGGGTGAAGGTCAGAATGGAGGACCAGCCTGAAGCCATTCACACCTTTGCCAACGCAGATATTGCAGTTCTTCGCAGCGGCAAGGCCAAGAAGAACGACCCGCCCATCCCTGCGGATTTGGCTCCCATTTCCGGCGGTGGCAAGAGGGCGAAAAAGACAGAAACAGACGAGGACCGTCCGGTATTTTTGGATTCCATCCGCCTGCGTTATTCCGAGGAGACGATTGCCGAAGAAACTTCTGCCGAAGATGTGAAGCCGCAGTCCGAGAGTGAAGCCCCCAAGCAGGGCGGCAACCGCCGTCACAAATCCAGACGCCCCAAATCTCCTCAAGGAGAAAAACCTGCCCAACAGGAAAAGGGGGAAAAGCCTGCTCCCCAGCAACCGAAACAGGAAGCTGCCGGCAAGGGCAAAAAGCCTAACAACCGTCATCGTAACTACCGCCGCCGTCGCGGTGGTAAGCCTAACGGCGAAAAGAAACCTCAGGCATAAAAACACCAGGGTGTGCAGTTCGCACACCCTGATTTGTTTTATCCGTTATCCAGCAGGTAGTGGACCTGATGGACAATTTCGCCCCCTTGCCGGTAATACCGGGGAACACGGCGGCTGATGCCGCAGACAAATTCATAATTAAAGGTATCCGCTGCGGCGGAAATCTCCTCCATAGTAATGGTATTCTCTCCGTCAGCGCCAATGAGCACCACCGGGTCACCCACCTGCGTATCGGGAATATCCGTCACATCTACCATCATCTGGTCCATACAGATTCTGCCTAAGATAGGCGCTTTTTTGCCGTGAATCAGCACATAGAATTTACCGCTTAAGCTGCGTCTGTAGCCGTCAGCATAGCCCACGGGGATGGTAGCTACAACCGTAGGCTTTGTGGTCATATAAGTGCCGCCGTAGCTGATTTCCCGGCCGACCTCCAGAGTCTTGACACAGGTCACCCGACTGCTCCAGCTAAGGGCCGGCTGCAAAGGCAAATTCGTGGGATTCACCTCATCACTAGGATACATACCGTAGGTCACAATGCCGGCCCGAACCAGTCCGTAATGCTTAGAGAAATTCATAATGCCGGCAGAATTGTCCATATGGCGGATTTGTACATCTACACCCCGCTGACGGAGCATTTCGTCAAAGGCTTCAAACCGCTCCGCCTGCTGCCTGGATTTGGTCAAATCCTCACAATCGGCAGTGGCAAAATGGCTGAACAGGCCCTCGGGAATCAGATTGGGTAGCGCCGCAATCCTGGCGCAGATGTCTGCATCTGCCTCAGTGGCCTGAAAGCCGATTCGACTCATACCCGTGTCCACCGCAAAGTGGAAAGGGGCATCCACACCCATTTCCCGGGCGGTTTCTGACAGGGCGCAAGCATCCTCATAGCGGAAAATCGTAGGCCGAATTCCCTCCCGAATTGCTACAGAGAAGGCCTTTGGGGGAATCTGTCCCAAAATCAAAATGGGGGTCTTAATACCGGCATTCCGCAGCTCCAGCGCTTCCAGCATGGAGGATACACCAAAAAAAGAGCAATGATCCTGTAACTGACGGGCCACCTGCACCGCGCCGTGACCATAGGCATCCGCCTTGATAATTGCCATCACCGGCACGCCGGCTTTTTCCTGAATTGCTTTAAAATTCCCGGCAATCCGATCCAAATCGATCGTCAGATAAGTATTATCAAACCGCAAAGTTCTCAACTCCAAAATGTAAGTAGCTTATTCCATAACGCTGCCATCGGGGTGAAACACCGGCAGCTTTTCCAGATAAATCAGGTCTGCCCGATTTTGGGCATCACCCTCGGCAAGAATGGCCATCCGGCCTGCGATGATACCGCCGGCCTGCTCTACCAGCACTTCCAATGCCCGCAAACTCTCGCCGGTGGAAATCACATCGTCCACCAGGAGAATTTTCTTGCCCTTCATCATTTCCGCATCGGCCACATCCAAGAACAGCTTCTGTTCCTTGGCTGTGGTGATAGACTTTACTGCCACCTCAAACACCCCGGTCATATACAGCTTGGGCGCTTTTCTTGCCAGAAAGTACTTCTTCGCGCCGCTTTGACGGGCCATTTCGTGGGCAAGGGGGATGCCCTTAGCCTCGGCAGTAATGATATAGTCATATTCGGGGGCCTTTTCCAGCAGTGCCTTGGCACAGGCCACGGTCAGCTCCTGGTCACCGAAAATCACAAAACCGGCAATATACAAATCATCGGTCACTCTGCAGATCGGCAGTTTCCGGTCCAGTCCGGCAATATTCATCGGATAATACATTGCTCTCTTCCTTTCTTTATCAGCAGCTGCGCAGAATCACATCCACCAGCTTGTGGAACAAATCGTGGACCATAGCGGCGGTCTCCACCACCTCGGCGTGGTTTAGCTTCTGGGGCAATACACCGGCAGCCATATTGGTGATACAGGACACGCCTACCACCTGCAGGTCGCTATGACCGGCAACCAGCGCTTCCGGCACCGTAGACATACCCACTGCATCCGCGCCCAAAGTGCGGAAGGCCCGGATTTCCGCCGGGGTTTCGTAGTTAGGACCGGAGCACATCAGATACACACCCTCTTTCAAGGGAATCTCCGCCTTGGCGGCATTTTCTTTGATGGTCTGCCGAAGCTGGGCGGTATACAGGTCGCTCACATCAGGGAATCGGGGTCCGAACTTCTCCAAATTCTTACCAATGAGCGGATTTGCACCGGAGAAGTTGATATGGTCGGAAATCAGCATCAGCGTACCGGGCTTATAGCCTAAATTTACACCGCCGGCGGCATTGGTCAGCACCAATGTTTTCACACCGATAGCTGCCAGCACCCGCACAGGCAGGGTAATTTCCTGCATAGGCAGGCCCTCATAGTAATGGACGCGGCCCTGGGCCACCACCACCTGCTTGCCCTCTTTTGTGCCAAACACAAAGGCGCCGGTATGGCCCTCTACAGTGGGCTGGGGGAAATTGGGAATCTGGGAATAGGGGATTTTTACGCTGTTTTCCAGCGTGTCTGCATAATCACCCAGACCGCTACCCAGTACCAGCGCGACGGTAGGACGGAACGAAACTTTTCCTAAAATATACTCTGCAGCGGCAGTGATTTTTTCCTGTAACAGCATAGCGCGCCCTCCTTTTTTCTTATCATACCACAGTTCCGCTCTGCCGTCAATTTCAAAGACGGAATCACCCGGTGTAAAAAAAGCTGGACATCGTCGAAAACTGTTGGTATAATGATGGCAAGGTTATTATGTATACCATTTTTCGAAACAATCCGAAAGGGAGGGCGTTTTTTATGAAATGTCCATTTTGCGGGGATCAGGACAGCAAGGTCGTAGACTCCCGTCACTCAGAAGACGGTCAGAGCATCCGCAGACGCCGGGAGTGTTTGAAGTGCCTGCGCCGATTCACCACTTACGAAATTGTGGAAAGTCTGCCTATTATTGTAGTCAAGCGAGACGGCTCCCGTCAGGCCTTTGACCGAAATAAGATTCTCAACTCCATGGTTCGGGCTTTTGACAAGCGGCAGGTGGATGTAGCCGATTTGGACCGCATTACTACGGAAATTGAGCAGTCCATTCAGAACACCTTGGAACGGGAAGTCACCACCGATGCCATCGGTCAGATGGTGATGGAACGGATTAAGCCCTTGGACGAGGTTGCCTATATCCGTTTTGCCTCCGTATACCGCCGATTCCAGGACGTACGAAGCTTCATTCATGAGATTGAGATGTTCCTGGAAGAGAAATAAGGAGTTTCCCTATGGAGATCATTACAAAGCTGTTTGACTTGGATTTGGCCAAATTCGTGCCGGAGATGCCCGCCTTTTTGGGCGGCTTGCGGGCCATCTTGGTGCTGGCCGTGCTCATCGGCCCTATTCTGCTGGTGACTTTGGGCGCTATGTACCTGCTCAGGCCTGCGCCGGAGGCCAACTTCAAGTATGGATTCCGTACATATTTCGGTATGGGCAGCGTGGAAGCGTGGAAATTTTCCCAAAAAATTGCCGGCCTCGCCTTCGGCGGACTGGGCGCACTGCTTTTACTGATTATGTTTATTGTGGTACTAACCTTCTTCAAGAAGGATTTGTTCCAGATTGCCAACAGCGCCATTGTATGCCTGATTTGGCAGGCAGTACTTGCCCTGATTGCCCGGATTACGGTGAGTATTCTGTGCTGGGTCTATTTTGACAGAAACGGCGATCGCCGGAGATAATTTGTAACTAATAAAAGCGACAGATAGTTTTCTATCTGTCGCTTTTTCTTATCCCTTGGGGTTTTCTGCGGTGTTGGAGCCGTCGCCTACAAGGCCCAGCCGCTTTGCCGCATCCTCCCGCATCTTGTACTTGAGAATTTTGCCTGCCGCATTCATGGGGAAGCTGTCCACAAATTCAATATATTTGGGGACTTTGTGGCGGGCCATACTTGCCTTGATGTAGGCGGTCATTTCCTCCACCGTCACAGAGCCGGACTCTTTCAAAATAATGCAAGCCATAATCTCTTCACCGTACTTCTTGTCGGGAACACCGATGACCTGCACATCCCGTACCTGGGGGTGGGTGTAGATGAATTCCTCAATTTCCTTGGGGTAAATATTCTCACCGCCACGGATAATCATATCCTTCAGCCGGCCGGTAATCCGCACATTCCCATCTTCGTCCATACAGGCAAGGTCACCGGAGTGGAGCCAGCCGTCGGCATCAATGGTATCGGCAGTTGCCTGGGGGATTTTGTAGTATCCCTTCATGGTGTTGTAGCCCTTGGCGCAGAACTCACCGTTCACACCGGGGCCTACTTCCTCACCGGTCTCCGGGTCTACGATCTTACACTGGACGTGGGGGAAGGCATAGCCGACAGTGTCGGTACGCACCTCCAGAGAATCCGTCCAGGCAGACATAGTGTTGCCGGGGGCGCACTCGGTCTGACCGTACACGGACACAATGCCGTACATATTCATTTCGTCCGGCTGAGCGGCTCTGCGCATCAGCTCGGGAGGACAACCTGCGCCTGCCATAATGCCGGTACGCATATGGCTAAAGTCAGTTTTACGGTAGTCCGGATGGTTGAACATAGCGATGAACATGGTGGGCACACCGTTAAAGCAGGTGATTTTCTCCTGATTGATACAAGCCAGCGAAGAGGTTGCGGAGAAGTAAGGCATGGGGCACATGGTTGCGCCGTGAGTCATAGACGAAGTCATAGACAGGGTCATACCGAAGCAGTGGAACATGGGCACCTGAATCATCATCCGGTCCGCGGTGGAAAGGCCCATCCGGTCACCGATACACTTGCCGTTATTCACCACATTGTAGTGAGTTAACATAACACCCTTGGGGAATCCCGTGGTGCCGGAGGTGTACTGCATATTGCACACGTCGTCGGGTCTAACTGCAGCAGCCATCCGATTCAGCTGCTCCTGGCTGACCATCTCGTAACGAGCCATCGCCTCATCGAAGGTCAGGCAACCAGGCTGCTTGAAGCCCACGGTAATCACATTCCGCAAAAACGGCAACCGCTTGCAGTGGAGCGGGTCGCCGGCCTTGGTCTTGGCAATTTCAGGACACAGCTCGTTGATAATTTTGGCATAATTGGAGTCCAGACAGGAGTCGATCATCACCAAAGTATGGGTATCGGACTGCCGGAGAAGATACTCCGCCTCGTGCACCTTGTAGGCGGTGTTCACCGTGACCAGCACTGCGCCGATCTTGGTGGTTGCCCAGAAGGTGATGTACCAGGCAGGCACATTGGTGGCCCAAATCGCTACTTTAGAGCCGGCCTTTACACCCATAGACACCAAGGCTCTTGCGAATCTGTCCACATCTTCCCGGAACTGAGCATAGGTGCGGGTATAATCCAAAGTGGTATATTTGAAGCAATACTGGTCGGGGAATTCTTCCGCTACCCGATCCAACACTTGGGGGAAGGTCAGGTTAATCAGTTCGTCCTTCTTCCAGATGTACTGGCCGCTGCCGTCGTGGTTGAAATACAAGGTCTTTTTCTTGCCACGGGTGCTTTCAAAGCGGCTCATAAAGTTGACAAAGTACGGGAAGATTACTTCCGGATCTTGCAGATCTTCCAACCATTCCGGCTTCCACTCCAAGGAGATAAAGCCGTCATAGTTCACGCTGGACAGAGCCAGCATCACATCGGCAATGGGCATTGTGCCTTCGCCAATGAGCTGGTAAGTACCTGCATCATCGGAGTCACGGAGGTGGACATGGGCAACATAGGCACCCAAATTCTTAATGGTGGCATCGCCGCTTTCTCCAAAGTCCCGATAGGGGTGGTGAACATCCCACAGCGCGCCCAAATTGTCGCTGGCAAAGCGGTCCAGCAGCCTGCGGAGTCTGGCGGTGTCTGCATAGATACCGCTGGTTTTCAGCAGAATGGACACACCTAGGCCTTCTGCCTTAGGAAGTAACTGTTCCAGTTTTTCAATAACAACATCTTCCTGATCCTGCAATGCGCAGCATACCACATAGGCCACCTGGGTATTGTGTGCCACCTCCATCAATTGGGAGAGGGTCTCCACGGCGGCAGAATCGGCAGACAAATCGCAGGAGGTATCAAAACAGGGAATTTCCAGCTTCTTCTCACGCAACTGACGGACAGTTGCGGCGGTTTGATATTTATGGAAGGGGCCGCTGCGGTCAAGCAGGGGATCAAACTTGGGAAGATTATATACTTCCACACCGGAAAAGCCCATATCCAGAGCCGTTTCCAGCATTTCCTCCCAGGTTAAGCCCGGCCAGCCCCGGGTTGAAAAGGAGAGCTTCATACTTCTTCCTCCTCGTAGACAATCTTATTCAAGGCACTCAAATATGCCCGGATACCGGCACCCACAATATCCGTGGAAATACCTCTGCCGGAATACACCTTGCCGCCGGCACGAAGCTTCACCACGGTCTGACCCATAGCCTCACGGCCCTCGGTGACAGCCTGCAGCTGGAAGTCGTCCAGTTCGTAATGGCAACCGGTGATGGATTCAATGGCCTTAAAGGCTGCATCAATAGAGCCGTCACCAATGTACACGCCCTCCACCGGCTGATTGTTCTTCAGCAGCTTAATATGCGCGGTGGCGGAAATGGTATTACCGGAGGTAATCACATAAGTATCCAAGGTGTAGGTTTCAGGCACCTGCATTGCGGCAGAAGCCACAATGGCGTCCAATTCCTTGGCGCTGACCTGCTCCTTCTTGGCAGCAATGCCCTTGAAGGCCTCGTAGACCTTGGCGGTGTCCTCCTCAGACAAATCATAGCCCAGACTTTCCACCATCTTGGAAACAGCGGCAATATCGTCGTGGGCGGTCAAATAGATGCCGGTATCTTCGGTCTCTGCTGCGGCTGCGGCGGTCTTGCCGGTCTGGCACATCCACTGAATCTGTCCTACAATACGGCTCAGCTGAGTGGTCTGCACAGAGGTGGTCCAGCCAAAGCTGTCACCACGGGCGGCAATAATCTTTGCCACCTGAGCCAAATCTGCCGTGCCAATGGGATACGCGGCGGCCTTGACCTCCCCTGCCCCACCGGTCAATGCGGCAACAGAGGCGGAAACTGCCATACTCAAGCCATCGGCACAACGGACACCCAAAGTAATTTCCTTCAGTGCAGGCACAGCCTCTGCGGTCTTTGCCACAAACGCTGCAAATTCCTGAGGCAGCAGGCTGGCGGCGGTATCGCACAGGGTCACTGTGGTTGCACCGGCAGAAACAGCGGTCTCCACGGCCTTGCACAGGAAAGAGAAGTCACTTCTGGTAGCGTCCTCAGCAACAAACTCCACGTCCTTGCACACCTTAGCGCAATCCTTAACGATCTCTTCGATGGCTCCTACCATCGCATCGGGCTTTTTGTGGTACAGATACTCCATCTGCACGGCGCTGACGGAGGCAACCACCTGCAATCTGGGCGCTTTGGCGATCTGCAGTGCGCTCCAAACCTCCTGAACACTTTCCTGATTTAAGGATACAGGCACAGCAACGGTGCTGTTATTCACCGCAGCAGCGATGGACTTGATCCGCAGGCTATCCACCCGGGGATTTTCCACACCCTCCAGTTCAATGACCGATACACCCAGCTTGTCCAGCAGCTTGGCCAGCTCAATCTTCTCCTTGAAGGACAAAGAAAAACCCTCTGCCGCCTGCTTCATAGTCATATCGGAAATTCTGATGTTTGCCATAGTGTCCAACTCCTTATTGTAAATAAAAAACCCTGAGGCCATATTTGACCTCAGGGACGAATCGTAAATTCGCGGTACCACCCTGATTACTCTCCCAACGGGAAGAATCACTCTCGGACTTCCAACAAAGTCCCAGCCTGTAACGGGGCGACCGGGTCTCATTACTTGCCTTTGCGTTCACAAGGCCGACCCGGGAACCAGATTGTTCAGCCCCTTGATATCGGCTCACACCAACCGCCGATTCTCTGAGATCGTTAGGAAAGAACAAGTTTTCCTTCAAAGTCTTTTCATATTTGCCGTTATTAAACCATAAACCTGCACAAAAGTCAATATGTAGGATTGCACAAAATGGAAAATAAAAAACCCAAGTGTTTTAGACAGAAAAACATTTGACTTTTTCTCGCGGACATGTTATAGTATCGTCAATAACGGAAAAAGGCTTTGACGAAGACGGTCAGACCGGCGTAGCTTTCAGAGAATTGGCGGTAGGTGCAAGCCAATAGCCTGCGGTCTAAGTACCCATCCCTTCCGAGCCGGAGAGCCGAAAGCACAGTAGGTTTTCCCGTCTGCCCGCGTTAAGGGATAGGACTTATCGGAGTCTGAAGTGGCGGCTTTGCCGCAAGTTGAGTGGTACCGCGGGTGAATTTTTGCTCGTCTCAAGAATTTTCTTGAGACGTTTTTGTTTTTTAGGAGGAAATTACCATGCCCAATCAAAACACAGCCAGCAATCAGTTAATGGACGTCGCCCAGAGAATCCGGGAGATGCGTCAGATTGTAGGGTATACTGTTGCCGAAATGGCAGAAAAGACCGAGCTGTCCCAGGAGCTGTATATGCAGTATGAAGCCGGCGCAATTGATCTGCCCTTTACCTTTATGCATAAGTGCGCCAAGATTTTTGGCCTGGAACTGACAGAGCTGCTGGAAGGTCACAGCGCCAATCTGTCCGGTTACGCGGTTACCCGGAAGGGCAAGGGTATGGTCACTGCCAGCGAGGATGGCATCACCATCCAGGATATGGCCGCTATGTTCCGCAAGAAGCTGGCAACCCCCTACTATGTTACCTATGAATACTCCGAAGAATTGCAGAATCAGCCCATTCACACCGTTACCCACGACGGCCAGGAATTTGACCTGGTGCCCAAGGGCGCTATGCGTATCAAGGTGGGCGACCACGAGGAGGTTCTCCGGGAGGGCGACAGCATTTTCTACAAGTCCTCTACCCCCCACGGTATGATCGCCATCGACGGTGAGAGCTGTGTGTTCCTGTCTATGATTATGGCAGGCGACAAGACTGACACCACTATGGGTCACCCCACCGCCAAGAAAACCCGTGTACAGGAAGAACCCCTCCTGTGCAATCGGTTTGTGCAAGCAGAAGAAGACGACCACGGCGTGATGACCGGCATCCATTTTGCCGACACCGACCGCTATAACTTCGCCTTTGACACGGTGGATGCAATTGCCCGGAAAGACCCGGACAAGCTGGCGATGGTCCATATTGCAAACGATATGGCCGAGCGCCGCTTTACCTATAAGGATATGAAGGACGCCTCTTCTCAGAGCGCCAACTACTTTAAGTCCCTGGGTATCAAGCGGGGCGACCGGGTGATGCTGGTGCTGAAGCGCCACTATCAATTCTGGTTCGCAATCTTGGGCCTGCACAAGCTGGGCGCCATCGCCATTCCCGCTACCAACCAGCTGATGGAACACGATTTTACCTACCGCTTTGAAGCAGGCGGCGTTTCCGCAATCCTCTGCACTGCCGATGGCGATACTGCCCATCAGGTGGAACTGGCCGAGAAGGCTGCCGGTATGGAGCTGACCAAGATTCTGGTTGGCGGAAAGAGAGATGGCTGGCACGATTATAACGAAGAATACCCCCTGTTCAGCCGCCGGTATCTGCGCACCGAGGATGCTCCCTGCGGTGAAGACCCCATGCTGATGCTCTTCACCTCCGGCACTACCGGCTATCCCAAGATGGCTATGCATTCCTACAAGTACGCTTTGGGCCACTATGTCACCGCCAAGTACTGGCATATGTGCCAGCGGGACGGCCTGCACTTCACCATCTCCGAGACCGGCTGGGGTAAGGCTTTGTGGGGCAAGCTCTACGGTCAGTGGCTGTGCGAGGGCGCGGTATTTACCTATGACTTCGACCGCTTCGACGCAGAGAAAATTCTGCCTATGTTTGCCAAGTACGGAATCACCACCTTCTGCGCACCTCCCACCATGTACCGTATGCTCATCAAGCAGGATCTGAGCCGATTCGACCTGAGTTCCATTCACCACGCCACCACCGCCGGTGAGGCATTGAACCCCGAGGTGTTCTACCAGTTCGAAAAGTCCACCGGCCTGCGGATCCACGAAGGCTTTGGTCAGACGGAAATGACCTTGGGTATCGCCAATCTCTTCGGCGCTGATATTAAACCCGGCGCTATGGGCAAACCCATTCCCGGCTACGGCATTGACATTGTGGACACCGACGGCAACCCCGTAGAAGACGGTGTCAACGGCGAGATCGTCATTCGCACCGATCCCAACCCCACCTGTGGTGTATTCCTGGGTTACTTCCAAAACAAGGAAGCTACCGACTCTGTCTGGCACGACGGTATGTATCACACCGGTGATGTGGCATGGCGGGACGAGGACGGCTACTACTGGTACGTAGGCCGTGCCGACGATGTGATCAAGTCCTCCGGCTACCGGATCGGACCCTTCGAGATCGAGTCCACCATTATGGAGCTGCCCTACGTTCTGGAATGTGGTGTTTCTGCTGCTCCCGACGAGGTTCGCGGACAGGTGGTCAAGGCCTCTATCGTGCTGGTTCCCGGCACCGAGGGCACAGAAGAACTGAAGAAAGAAATTCAGAACTACGTCAAGGCGCACACCGCCCCCTACAAGTACCCCCGTATCGTGGTATTCCGGGACGAATTGCCCAAGACGATTTCCGGCAAAATTATGCGTAACAAACTATAAAAAACCTTGTCATTTATTGACATTTTCCCCTGTGAGTGATATGATTTTATTTTCCGGAACTTTCCGGATTACAACAGCTATTTGTGAGGTAACTTATGAAACAAACGATCACCGGCGCGGATTTGAAAAATATAGAGATCGCTGCCCGTATCCGGGAACTGCGGGAGATTTCCGGCATTTCTCAGGAGGAGATGGCCAATCGCACCGGCGTTAGTGTGGAAGAGTACCGTCGTTGTGAGGAAGGTACGCAGGATTTAAGCGTTGCATTTTTGTATCGCTGCGTGCTGATTCTGGGCGTGGATATGGGCGACCTGCTGGAAGGTCACAGCCCCAAGCTGCGCTCCTATGCCCTGACCCGTAAGGGTGAAGGTCAGCGGATCGAAGAGGCTCACAACATGGTGGGTTTCAGCCTTGCTTCCGGCTTCCGTAACCGTATTGCCCTGCCTCTGTATATGGAGCTGAAGTACCGCCCCGACGCAGAAGCGGAAGGCATCGAACTGACCAGCCACGAAGGTCAGGAATGTGACATCGTCATTCGGGGCAGTATGAAGATCCAAATCGGCGCAAAGACCGAGATCCTCAACCCCGGCGATACCATTTATTACGATTCCTCTACACCCCACGGTATGGTTGCCGTAGGCGGTGAGGATTGCACCTTCTATGCAATTGTGCTTTCTAACTCTGCCGCCCGTGAGGGTGAGCAGGCAGCCTCCGTTGCTACCCTTACCAAGGCCAAGTCCGTGGATACCCAGGACAGCCAGCGTATTTATCGTGATTTCATTATTCCCACCGAGGACGAAAACGGCCGTTTGGTGGATATTGCTTTCAAGAATGTAGACAACTTCAACTTCGCCTTTGATGTAATCGATGCTCTGGGCGAGCGCAAGCCCGACCGTCGGGCAATGGTTCACATCTCCGAGGACGGCACAGAGCGTAATTTCACATTCAAGGATATGATGCGTGAATCCGCCCGTTGCGCCAACTACTTTAAGTCCCTGGGCATCAAAAAGGGCGACCGGGTGATGATGGTTCTAAAGCGCCACTATCAGTACTGGTTTGCCGTTTTGGGTCTGCACAAGCTGGGCGCAGTGGTGATTCCTGCCACCAACCAGCTGCTGACCAAGGACTTTGCCTACCGCTTCCAGGCCGCCAATGTCAAGGCGATCCTGTGTACTGCTGACGGCGAGGTTGCAAACGCAGTAGACGAAGCTGCTATGCAGTATGACGGCTTGGCTCACAAGATCTTAGTAAATGGCAGCCGGGAAGGCTGGCACGACTTTAACGAAGAATATACTATGTTCAGCAGCCATTTTGCTCGCACCGAGGAGACTCCCTGCGGAGCCGACCCTATGCTGATGTTCTTCACCTCCGGTACCTCCGGCTATCCCAAGCTGGCGGCCCACAACCACAAGTACCCCTTGGGTCACTTTATTACCGCAAAATACTGGCATCAGGTCGTCCCCGACGGACTGCACCTGACCATTTCCGATACCGGCTGGGCCAAGTCCATGTGGGGCAAGCTCTACGGTCAGTGGCTGTGCGAAGCAGGTTTGTTCGTCTACGACTTCGACCGCTTCGATGCAGAGAAGATCCTCCCCATGTTTGCTAAATACAACATCACCACCTTCTGCGCACCCCCCACCATGTACCGTATGCTGGCAAAACAGGACCTGTCCCGTTTTGATCTTTCTACCATTCGCCACGCATCTACTGCCGGCGAGGCACTGAACCCCGAGGTTTACCGCCAGTTCCAAAACGCCACCGGTCTGGATATTTTGGGAGGCTTCGGCCAGTCCGAAAGCACCCTGATCATCGGTAACCTGAACGGCTCCAGCCACAAGCTGGGATCCATGGGTAAGCCCGTGCCTCTTTACGATGTCCATCTGCTGGATCCTGACGGCAAGGAAGTGGACACCGGTGAGACCGGCGAGATCTGCATCGATATTTCCAAGGGCCTGCCCTGCGGCCTGAGCTACGGCTACGAGG
>JAZOWQ010000095.1:0-13031 GCA_045659325.1 Faecousia sp.
CAGATACATTCACTTCTACAACAATGAGCGCATCCAGAATAAAACTGGAGTGGCGCCGCTAACGCTACGCCACTCCGCTTAAAACTTAATATTCCTACATAGGGGTGCTTTTGTGCTGTCCGCACAAACTGGGGCTGTTCAGATTCACACCCGGTGTTATTTATTTGCCTGTTGAACCGAATCCACCGGCGGAACGGTCTGTATCAGACAATTCCGCCACCTCGGTAAATCCCGGTGTAAAAACAGGAGTAATGACGAGCTGCGCAATTCGTTCTCCGTGAGCAATCTCACGGGACGCATTTCCGTGATTATGCAGCACCACAATGAATTCGCCACGGTAATCACTGTCTATCACACCAACCTTGTTAGCCGGCGCCAGGCCCTTCTTGCAAGCCAAGCCGCTGCGGGCATAGATCAGACCTGCATAGCCTCGAGGCAATTCCATAGAAAGGCCTGTGGGTATAAAAGCAGACTCTCCCGGCTGGATCACCACAGTTTCCTCTAGGCAAGCGTAAAGGTCTGCGCCTGCCGCTTCTAAAGAGCCATATGTAGGCAATATGGCATTGTCGTTTAACTTTTTTACGCGAATTGCATCCATCACTTTATTCCCCTTTCGTGACCCTGCCAGTCCTCCCACAACACAACCTCACCCTTGAAAAGGGATGCAGGTACATCAATAATTCTCTGGTTAGATGAGCCTCTGAAGCGCAGGCTTAAATCCTTTTTTGCTTCTATAAATGGTCCGTCAACCAGCACATCCACATAACTTAAATATTCCTTGGTAATCTGCCAAGAGCCAAGTTTGCCAGCCAGAATATCTTTGTCAAATAAATATCCCGAAAACGCCCACACGGATTTCTCAGGATATTGCTTTTTGATCCGGCGGAGTAAATCCAAAATTGCAGGTTGATTCTGCGGTTCAAAAGGCTCACCGCCCAAAAGTGTGATTCCCTTCACATAATCAGGAGAAAGCATATCGAGAATTGCATCAATCGTTTCCTGTGTGAAGGGTTGCCCATAGCCAAAATCCCAAGCCACTTCATTAAAGCAACCTTTGCAGCGATGGGTGCAACCGGATACAAACAAACTTACACGCACACCCGGTCCGTTTGCAATATCGCAGTTCTTTATAGTTGCATAATTCATTGGAAGCCTCCAATATATTTTTCCAAAAATGCTGTTACCACTTCTACATAACGTTCCTTATCCACAAGGAAACTTACACCGTGGTCTGCACCATCCACAAGCAGCAGTTCCTTGGGGTCCTTACAAGCGGCATATGCCTGCTGCGTCATTTCACAGGGAACGAATCCATCGTCCGCACCGTGTACCAGCAATATCGGCACCTTACTGTTTTGAAGTGTTTTGCGGGTGTCCTTCTCTGCAATACTAAAACCTGCAAATATGCGGGCAAACAAATCAGCTGCCCACAAGGTGGGTGCTGCAGGTAAATGAATCACACGGTGAAATACACTTTTGATAATCTCCTTGGGAGAAGTAAAGCCACAGTCCGCAATAATCCCCTTGACATTTTCCGGCAAGTCCGCATCCGCAAGATAAAGCATTGTGGATGCTCCCATAGAAAGGCCACTCAAAATCAACGGAATTTCTCCAAAGGTTTTATTATGGCAGTTCACCCAAGCCAACATATCCCGACTTTCTTTAACGCCGAAAGTAATGTATTTACCCTCACTTTTTCCGTGGGCGCGCTGGTCCGGAACAAGAATATTCATACCCATTGCATGATACATTTCATAGGCAAGGCTGAAATCCACTATTTTACAGCTACGATAACCGTGTGCAAGAAGAATCGTACCCTTAGGATTTTCCGCTGGGATCCACACACCGTAGAGTTTTAAGCCGTCATCGGTTTCAATTTGAAGTTCCTGAGAAGCATTTTCCTTCAGGAATCGATCACCCAAAACAATCGTATCATAATGTTTTCCATAGGAAGTTTTTTTGATTGCTTCCTCGTCTAACCAGGGCAGCTCTTTTCTACGGATACACGCGACCGCAAACACATATCCCCCGCTGGTGAGAATCAGTAAAACAACCGCAATGAGAATGTAAAAAACAGGATGCATAAAATCTACTCCTTATTTCCCAATCGAGAAAACCACTTGAAGGACAAGGGCCAAAGGATTCCTGCGGTCACAACTGTCAAAAAATATCGGACCGCTCTGCCGATAGAATCCCCTAACAGCATATTTAGCAATTCCTTTGTGCCGCTCTTTACAATCAGCACTAACACAAGGCCAATCGCAACTTTCCATATCTGCGCCCACCAGAGTGCTTTTGTAGGAAAATTTAGCCATTTTTCATCAGCAATATACACAACCAGCATACCAAGAAGCGCACCCAAAAGAGTATAGGCATTTTCAAGGCCGGACGCATAATTGTGCATATCGATATCTGCAGGAAACCGGTATAGTTCCACAAATGACAAAAAGCCAAACGCAAGCAATAACATACCGCGAAACATTCCTAGCATATACTTGTGGTTACTACCAAGCACAACAGGACGCAGCGCAATGATCAGCGCAATCGCAACAACCACAGACACACTAACATCCAACGGCGTGTGGACACCGATATACATTCTGGACATCGCAACCAAAACCGGAATGATGATCGCAAAAATCCGGATTGTCTTGTTTTTGGTTGTATATGCAATACAGCCAAAGGTGCCAAAGGCACTCTGTGTATGGCCGCTGGGAAAACTGTAACCGGAAGCTGCCTCTCTGGCTTGTTCCAGTATGGTGAAATTACTATCAAGCACCCACGGACGGGGAATCCGGAACCACAGCTTCATAAACTGATTGGCAATGGTACCTATAAATCCAACCGACAAAGTGTAATACCCAACATATTTATCCACACACCAAAACAGCACCAACGCAATAACCAAAAAGGCTGTTTCCTCACCGAGAGTAGTAACGGAAAGCATAAATTCGTTCAGTCCCGGCACACGGATTTTTTCCAGCATATATAGAAATTCCATAGCAGCTCTCCTTGCTGTATTCTACCAAAATTATACACAACTATCCATCAAATGTAAAGATTGCAATCCCTTGCATTTTTCCTAAAATCGGGTATACTAAAGAAAAGGATTCCATCGGGAGGTTGTTTATGCCCTACTATTTTTATGGATTTGACTGGACCTATTTGTATATCGTACTCCCCTGTTTTCTGCTGGCTATGCTGGCAAGCGCCAAAGTAAACAGCACCTTCAAGCGGTACGCAAAACAAATATCCTCAAAACACATCACCGGCAGGGATGCTGCAACGCGTGTATTGCAGGCTAACGGTGTAACCAATGTGCGTGTAGAACGGATTTCCGGTAATTTGACCGACCATTATGACCCTAAAAGCAATGTGATTCGCCTTTCTGACAGTGTGTATGATAGCCCATCCACCGCAGCCATCGGTGTTGCCTGTCACGAAGCCGGTCACGCTGTGCAATACGCTCAGCAGTACTTTCCTATCAGGATTCGAGCTGCAATTATACCTGTTACCAACATTGGATCAAGGCTTGCTATGCCTTTGATTTTACTGGGTGTGCTGTTTGGGGCTGTGGGAACATACTCCTACACATTGGTATATGTGGGAATCGCCTGCTTTGCCTTAAGTCTTGTATTCCAACTGATTACACTTCCTGTAGAATTCAACGCCAGTCGCCGTGCTATGCGTGCCATCGAGGATTCTCAACTGTTAACCGAAGAAGAGCAACGAGGAGCACGAAAAACCCTGACTGCCGCAGCAATGACTTATGTGGCCGCAGTTGCGGTAGCTGCTGCGCAGTTGCTTCGGCTGATTCTACTGTTTGGTGGACGTAGAAGAAATGATTAACTGTTTCGCTCCGGTATTGACAACCGGAGCGAATTTTATTATACTTACTCCTGTATGAAAAGTATGAAAAGTAGGAAAGGCGGAGGATAATGGCAAGCGGAAAACATATTCTCGGAAAAGGAAATTCCAAAAGGGTATTCGGCACTGCCAAAGTAGGTGATCGCGGACAAATCGTAATTCCGAAAGAAGCGCGGGAACTATTTCATATCCGTCCCGGTGACACGCTTTTGATCATTGGTGAGGAAAACAAGGGTTTAATTGTTTCCCGCCCGGAACTGCTTCGTGATTTGGCAGACGAAATTTTTGAAAGTGACAGGTAGATATTATGGAAGAATTACTGGAATTATACAACGAAATGGGCATTAGTCCCGGAGTTTATGCTTATGGAGAAAAGGTTCTGGATAAACTAAAGGACCGTTTTGCCGAAATCGACAAGGTTGCGGAACACAATCAGGCAAAGGTAATTGCCGCTATGCAGAAGAATCGGGTTTCCGCCGCCTGTTTTGCCGCTACCACTGGTTATGGCTACGACGATATAGGGCGGGATAATCTGGAAAAAGTATACGCAGATGTATTTCACACCGAAGCTGCATTGGTGCGTCCTCAGATTACCTGCGGTACACACGCATTGACTGTGGCACTGTCGGCCAACCTGCTGCCCGGCGACGAGTTGCTCTCCCCTGTAGGTCTCCCCTACGACACCCTGCAGGAGGTAATTGGTATTCGGGAGAGCCCCTGCTCTCTAAAGGAATACGGGGTATCCTACCGGCAGGTAGACCTGCTGGACGATGGCACTTTTGATTATGAGAACATCCGCAAGGCTGTTAATGAAAAAACCAAAATGGTTACCATTCAGCGGTCCAAGGGATATGCCACCCGTCCCAGCTTCTCCGTAAAGCAGATTGGTGAACTGATTTCTTTTGTAAAATCCCTGAAGCCCGATGTGATCTGTATGATTGACAACTGCTACGGCGAATTTGTGGAAACCACAGAGCCTTCCGATGTGGGCGCGGATATGGTAGTAGGTAGTCTGATTAAAAATCCCGGTGGCGGTCTTGCCCCCATCGGTGGATATATCTGCGGTACGCAGGAATGTGTAAATCGGTGCGCCTACCGGCTGTCTGCCCCCGGTTTGGGTCAGGAGGTTGGCGCAAACCTGGGTCTTATGCCTGCGCTGTATCAGGGATTCTTCCTTGCTCCTACAGTTGTTGCCGGCGCGGAGAAAGGCGCAATCTTTGCGGCAAATCTCTATGAGCCTCTTGGCTTTAAGTGCGTTCCTAACGCCACTGAGAGCCGTCACGACATCATCCAGGCCGTAGAACTTGGCAGTGAAGAAGGCATGATTGCCTTCTGTAAGGGTATCCAGGCCGCTGCGCCCGTGGATTCCTTCGCTACCCCCATGCCCTGGGATATGCCCGGCTACAATGACAAGGTGATTATGGCAGCCGGCGCATTTGTACAGGGCTCTTCCATCGAATTGTCCGCTGACGGTCCGATCCGTCCGCCTTACGCAGTGTACTTCCAAGGTGGCTTGACTTGGTGTCATGCAAAACTTGGTATTTTAATGTGCCTGCATAAAATGGTTGATGTAGGTCTTGT
Source organism: Faecousia sp. (assembly GCA_045659325.1). Classification (GTDB taxonomy): domain Bacteria; phylum Bacillota; class Clostridia; order Oscillospirales; family Oscillospiraceae; genus Faecousia. The sequence continues at coordinate 5,449 of JAZOWQ010000095.1, forward strand.
GAATTTATAAAGAAAGAGGAATTTTTATGAATTGGTTTTGGTTTGCAATTATTGCCCTCCTGTGTTGGTCCGGCTCGGACTTCTTCTCTAAGATAGGTTGTCGGGACAGTCGGGACAAATACAGTCATTATAAAATGGTTATGGCTGTTGGTGTTGTTATGGGTTTGCACGCAGCTTATGAGATTTTTGTAGGCGGTGTGGAAATCAATTGGCAGATTATTTGGACTTATCTGCCTGTTTCCCTGCTTTACATTCTTTCTATGGCTATGGGTTATGTTGGTCTGAGATACATAGAACTTTCTATCTCCTCCCCCATTTGTAACGCATCCGGTGCGTTGGTTGCTATCATTGCCATTGTCAGCGGTACAGCTGACCCTATGGAACTGCCCCAATATCTCGCCATTGGTCTGGCCTGCGCCGGTGTCATCGGCCTGGGATTTGTAGAGGCCCGTGAAGACGACGAACTTCGAGCAGCCAGACAGGAAGCCTCCAACTACAAATACGCAAAATCCTGGCTGGCTCTTGCACTGCCCATTGCCTATTGTATTTTGGATGCCGCAGGTACATTTGCCGATGATTTGGTGTTGGAAAAGCTGAATGAGGACAGCGCCAATGTGGCATATGAACTCACTTTCCTGATGGCAGGTATTGCATCTTTTATTTACACCTGCATTATTAAAAAGCAAAAACTGGTCCCCAAGATGGAGGGTCCCAAGTATCTGGGTGCCATTTTTGAAACTGTCGGTCAATTTGCTTACATCATGGCTCTGGCGGGTGGCGAAGCTGCTCTTGCCGCTCCCATCATTTCCAGCTATTGCATGGCATCTGTTTTATGGAGCCGTTTGTTCCTGAAGGAAAAACTCAGTTGGAAGCATTATTTGTGCATCGCAGTTACATTTGCAGGCATTTTGATTATGGGCATCTATGACATGTAAACGAAAAGAGCTTTGAGAATTTCTCAAAGCTCTTTTTTTCTTAATGTTTGAATGAATACCAGCGGACCGTACATCACCAGCAGCACACCGGCTATAATGACCGGAAAACCAAGCAAATGATTTCCCCACAGGGTTTCAAAGAAATACAAGGGGTTACCGGGATCAGCAGACATCAGAAACATAAAATTCGTGTCCAGCAGAAGATCCAATCCGTAAATAGGGATCGCCATCAACACAAGCAAGCCCAAGGATTTTGGAAGCTGCTTCACATCCGGCTGTATATCACCGCTAAGTGTCAAGACAGCAGGATACAGCATCAGCAGAATATGCACTGTAAAGCTGTGAAGATGCATTCCATTGTGCAAAGGAAGACTTGTCCACGTTGGGAACAGCAATGCCGCCAATGCGCCGGGAATACACACCGTATACAGAAAATTATCCAAAACCTTGGAGGGCTTATACGCGTGAATTGCAATTAAGAAAATATTGATACTGCACAGATGGAACGGCAAATAGTCAACGCTATACTGCCCTGAATAAATCAGAATGGCCATCTTAAACAGTTCGTCGCCAATCAGCAGCCACGCAATGATTTTTCTCCACAGCGCTCTTCCCGAATCTCCCAGTTTACGGTAGCCAAGCAAGTTGGCAAACAAACACACAATCGCTATGCCTATCCACAGCAAGTGTAAGGTATCAAAAAGAGAAAAACCTACACCCTCGACTATGGAATCGGTTGTTTCAAAAAAGTATTTCATTTTTTACTTCTCTCTTTTTTGTTTCAGGAGCTGATACTTGATATCCCACAGTTTCTGGGACAAATCTACGTAGTAGGTATGGGGATTATCAAACCGCTTGACTTCGTCCCAAAGGGAATCCACCTGCTCCATACAGTAGTTCCGGATCTCGTCAATGGTGGGGCATTTATACACCAGCTCACCGTTTTTGAAGATCGGCACTTGCAATTCCTTTGCGGTAAAATCATAGACAGTTTTGGTTTTCCAGGTAGCCTCAGGATCAAAAATTTCCATATCCTTGCTGTCGTCTACCACCTCATCGTAAACACACAAATAGTCGGCAATCGCCTTTCCTGTGTCATTGCCATAGAAACGGTAGAGTTTCTTGTAATGGGGGTTGGTAATTTTACCGGTGTTTTCAGAGATTTTAATTTTTGGGATAATGGTTCCATCTGCATTTTCCACAGCGGTCAACTTATAGACACCGCCAAACACAGGCTCAGACTTAGCCGTAATCAGGCGCTCACCTACACCGAACATATCGATTTTCGCATCTTGGTGGAGCAAGTCCTCAATAATATACTCGTCCAAAGAATTGGACACAGAAATCTTACACTCCGTCCAACCGGCATCATCCAGCATTTTTCGCGCTTTACGGCTCAAGTAGGCCATATCGCCCGAATCCAGACGAATACCGCACTTGGTAATACCCATAGGTCTCAGCACTTCATTAAAAGCGCGGATTGCATTGGGGACACCCGATTTCAATGTATCATAGGTATCCACCAGCAAAGTTGCATTATTGGGGTACATCTCACAATAAGCCTTGAACGCTTCATACTCGGTATCGAACATCTGCACCCATGCGTGGGCCATGGTACCACCGGCATAGACACCGAAGAGCTGGTCGGAAATGGTACAGGCCGTTCCGTTACAGCCGCCGATATAGGCAGGTCTTGCGCCCAGAATGGCTGCGTCAGCCCCCTGAGCCCGACGAGAGCCGAATTCCAGCACAGTACGGCCCTGCGCCGCTCTCACCACACGATTTGCCTTAGTGGCAATCAGGCTCTGGTGGTTAATAGAAAGCAAAATAAAGGTTTCCATTAACTGCGCTTCAATGGCAGGCGCACGAATGGTCATAATAGGCTCTTTGGGAAAAATGGGTGTACCCTCCGGTACTGCCCAAATATCACCGGTAAAACGGAAGTTGGAAAGATATTCCAGGAAAGCCTCGCTAAAAATTTTTCTGCCCCGCAGGTACTCAATATCTTCGGGTGTAAAATGGAGATTTTGAATATAATTAACAATCTGCTCCAATCCTGCCGCGATTGCAAAGCCGCCATGGTCGGGACACTGACGGAAAAACACATCGAAATAGCAGATTCTGTCCTTATAACCCTTTTCAAAATAGCCGTTGCCCATCGTCAGCTCATAGAAATCACAGAGCATTGTTAGATTTAACTTGTCTTGGGTTGCCATATACAACACCTCTTTATCTATTAATTGGCTTCATTATAGATGAAATATAAAAAAATTGCAACCCCATATATCAGCCGAATCCCTTGACACATCAGCACTTTTGAACTATATTATTGAAAAAAGACAGGAGGTCATTTTATGGAAATTTGTGTTGGAATGAAGGGTACTGTTGCTACTACTGTTGAACGGGAGGATACTGCCTACGAGGTGGGCTCCGGCTCCCTGTTGGTTTATGCTACACCCTGCATGGTAGCGCTTATGGAAGGCGCTGCCTGCGAAGCAATTGCTGAAGCTATGAGCGAAGACAAAACCTCTGTGGGTACAGAGTTGAACATTTCGCATCTGTCCGCAACACCGGTAGGCTTGGAAGTTCACGCAGAAGCTGAGGTAATCGAAGTAGACGGAAATGCAATCACCTTCCAGGTAACTGCATATGACGAAAAAGGTAAGATCGGTGAAGGTACGCACAAACGGTTTGTTGTTACCTCTCAGCGTTTTCTGGATAAGACCTATTCTAAGCTATAATGCAGAAAAGAGATATATAATGGGAAAATTAAAGGCATTTTTACAAAGAAAAAACATTATTTTTTCCGGAAAACGGTATGGCATTGATGCCCTGGGAGCTATGGCACAGGGTTTGTTCTGTACCCTGCTTGTAGGCACCATACTAAATACCATCGGGCAACAGTTTGGAATTGTATTCCTAACCAAGGAAATCGTCAATGGCTACACCGTTGGCGGTCTTGCATCCGCTATGGTAGGGCCCGGCATTGCAGTTGCTATCGGATTTGCATTGGGTTGCCCTAATTTGGTACTGTTTTCCTTGATTCCGGTTGGCTTTGCCGCCAACGCAATTGGTGGCGCCGGTGGACCTCTTGCGGTTTACTTTGTTGCAATTGCAGCATCTGAATGCGGAAAGCTGGTATCCAAGGAAACCAAAATCGACATTTTGGTAACCCCTATTGTCACCATTCTGGTTGGTATCGGTCTTTCCTGTCTGATTGCTGCCCCCATTGGCAAAGCTGCTCAGGCGGTTGGCACTGCCGTTATGTGGGCAACTGAGCTACAACCCTTCTTTATGGGTATTTTGGTCTCTGTGATAATCGGAATTGCATTGACACTTCCTATCAGTTCTGCTGCGATCTGCGCCGCATTCGGTCTGACCGGTCTTGCCGGTGGCGCTGCCGTTGCCGGCTGCTGTGCCCATATGATTGGTTTTGCAGTTATGAGCTTCAGAGAAAATCGCTGGGGCGGATTGGTAGCCCAAGGGATCGGCACCAGCATGCTGCAGATGCCCAATCTTGTAAAAAATCCCCGATGCTGGATTCCTCCGGTACTGGCCTCTGCCGTTACAGGCCCAATGGCAACTTGCCTCTTTAAGTTCCAGATGAATGGTGCGCCGGTATCCTCCGGTATGGGTACCTGTGGTCTGGTGGGGCAGATTGGTGTGTATACAGGCTGGGTGAACAATATTGCAGCCGGTACAAAGGCAGGCATCACTCCTATGGATTGGGTGGGTATGGTACTTATCTGTTTTTTACTCCCCGCCATTTTAAGTTGGGTGTTTTGCGAAATTTTGCGAAAATGGAATTGGATTAAACCTGGCGACCTGAAACTGGAATTATAAAGCAAAAGCCGTACGGAATACTCCGTACGGCTTTTCTCTATTAAATTTCCTGTCTGCCTTCCAAAGCTCTGGAAAGCGTCACCTCATCGGCGTATTCCAACTGGCTGCCAACGGGCACCCCGTAAGCAAGTCGGGTCACTTTGACCTCCATCGGCCGGAGCAGACGGGAGATGTACATAGCTGTGGCTTCCCCTTCTGTGTCCGGATTGGTAGCCATGATAACTTCCTTCACATCACTGCTTGCCACACGCTGCAGCAGTTCTTTGATGCGGATATCATCCTGAGTCACATGGTTCAGCGGAGAAATAACACCATGAAGCACGTGATATACACCGTCAAATTCTCTGCTGCGCTCCATAGCAATCACATCTTTGGGCTCTGCAACCACACAGATCACGCTTTGATTGCGAGTAGAATCGTTACAAATCGGGCAGATTTCCCTATCTGTCAGATTTTGGCACACCGGGCAGGTATGGACCGTCTTTTTCGCTTCAACAATGGCATCTGCAAAGGCTTGCGCATCTTCCAAAGGCAATCCCAAAACATAGAACGCAAGTCGCTGAGCGGTTTTACCGCCTATGCCGGGAAGCCTTGCAAACTGATCCGCCAAATCTTGCAGCGCCGCGGGAAAATACTGCATACTGCCTCCTTAGAACAGGCCGCCCAGATTCAGGCCACCGGTAAGCTTAGACATATTATTCGCAGAGTCAATATCTGCAGCGCGCAGCGCCTCGTTCACTGCAGCAATCACCATATCCTGCAACATCTCAACATCATCGGGATCAACTGCCTCAGGATTGATCTCCAAAGATACAACCTCGTGTTTACCGTTTACAGAAGCCTTCACCATACCGCCGCCAGAGGCTGCGGTATAGGTCTTGTTCTCCATCTCTTCCTGCATACGAAGCATCTCCTGCTGCATCTTCTGCGCCTGCTTCATCATAGCAGCCTGATTCATACCGCCGGGCATTCCGCGGAATCCACCTTTTGCCATAAGTTTTTTCTCCTTAGTCCTTAATTTTAACTACATTGGAATGTTCTCTGCCAAACTGCAGAAGCTGTTCCATTTGTTCATTTTTTACATTTGTCTTATCAGATGCAACCACACGAACGCTCTGGCCGATTTTTGCTGATACTTTTCGAGCCACAAGTTCCATTACTTCAGGCTTATCTACCACCGCCTTGGTAAAGGCATTGGCGCAGGACAGCATCATAACATTTCCCTGCAAAACTCCCTGAATAGGACCGTTTGGCGCAAAGAAGCCGGATACCGGCGGTTTTAATTCCTTGCGGACCTGCGCACAGATTTCCGTCCACATACCCGCAGGCATTTCGTCTACAATTTCAGGCTCTGCCGGTATCTCTTCCTGTGGGATTTCCATTTCTGCTACCGCAGGTGGAATGTCTTCCTGAACAATGGGTGCGGTGGAGTGTTTTAGCGAAATATCACCACTGTTGATACGGTCCTCAAGTCGAGTGAGACGCGAATTAAGACTTTCCGCATCCAGTTTCAGTTCTGGCTGGCAAAGATTTACTATACAAAGCTCTGCGTCCATCCGTCGGCTTGCACTACGGACAAAACCGGCAGCGGTTTTTTGAATCATATCCAGCATACGTACCAGCTCCGGTTGGGTAAAGCGGGTGGACAAGGCCTTTACTTCCTCATCCGATGCAACACCGGAGAGCAAACCGATTGCCTCCTTGGGGGCAGATTGCATCACCATAAAGTCACGGGTCAGGCAGGCAAGCTCATCTAACAGAGCTCCCATATCCTTCCCCTCGGCATAGAACCGATTCAAAAGGGACAGGGCGCTGCCCGTATCATGATTGGCAATATGCGCCATCAACTCACCGCATTGCTGAATACCGGCGATTCCCAGACAGGCATACACCTTGTCCGCTGTCAGTTCGCCGGTTGTAGCAGATGCGCACTGGTCCAGCAAGCTCAATCCGTCACGCATACCACCATCCGCCAGACGAGCCAAAACACGAGCTGCGGTATCGTCCAATTCAATATTTTCTTCATAGGCCACATACTGTAGTCTTGCGGCAATATCCTCCTGACTGATACGACGGAAAGAAAACCGCTGACAACGGGAAAGGATCGTTGCCGGAACTTTATGCAGTTCCGTAGTAGCCAAAATGAACAGTAAATGTTCCGGAGGTTCTTCAATAATCTTCAGAAGCGCATTAAACGCAGAAATAGACAGCATATGCACCTCATCGATAATGTACACGCGCATCTTCACCTGAGAAGGTGTATAAATTGCGTCATCGCGCAAATCCCGGACATTATCTACGCCATTGTTGGAGGCTGCATCGATTTCCAGCACATCCATACAAGACCCGGAATCTATGGCCAAGCAGGATTTGCAGCGGTTACAAGGATTTCCGTCCTGAGGATTCTCACAGTTTACGGCCTTTGCCAAAATTTTGGCGCTGCTGGTTTTGCCCGTTCCCCGGGAACCGGTGAACAGGTAAGCATGGCTCAGACGACCGCTCTGCAGCTGGGTTTTCAATGTCTGGGTTACAGACATCTGGCCAACTACATCATCGAAAGTCTGAGGTCTATATTTTCGATACAGCGCCTGATACATAAAAAATCCTCCAAAAAAGCCGGCTCATAACAAGATCGCACACCCACATTTGAACCTGCACAATGCCCGGTATCCCTGCAGCCAGCTCAGAAACGGCAACCCTGCGGCACACAGAAAAGTCCGCTTAATGCTGCTTGGTTCCCCACCTGACATGGTTCACGGGATTCTGTTGCGCAAGACCGTTCCGTCAACACCGCTTACAAGGTCC
>JAZOWQ010000096.1:0-13217 GCA_045659325.1 Faecousia sp.
CCAGCATACCCGGCTCCCGGGCAGGCAGGCCGGCCTTCATAGGGAAGTGGGTCTTGGGTGTAATAATGGTGTTCTTAAATTGCATTAGAATTAACCTCCATATAATAATAAGAAAGGAATCTAAAAAATGTTTTTTGAGAGATGACTATAAAAATAAATGCCTTTGTCTCTTATGCAAGAGACAAAGGCATTGTAACCTCTGCGGTACCACTCTCGTTCCGGAAAATTCCGGCACTCATATGCACGGTATCGGGTGCCACCGGCGCAGCCTACTTGATTCGGTGCGCTGCTCAAAGGGGATACAAAAAACGGCTTTCTGCTGCCTTGCACCAACCGGCAGCTCTCTGTAGCAGTATCGTTTTTTGCCTGTCCTTATCGTCGCATTTTCTATTAGCGCTTGTTGGGGTCGTAATTCCGGCCGAACTGCAGGTTTGCAAATTTGCCGGTGGTGGAATCAGTAGTGGGGTGCTTGGGTTCAGCGACGGGCTTGCTCTCGTCGGTAGTGCCAACCAAAGCCTGTACGCTTGCAGAAATCTCATCGGCAACGGCATCCATTTCAGAACGGGCCTTGCCCTCTGCCTGATCGTAATCAAATGCACCACTGGGGGTGGGCAGGTTTGCAGCCTTGATCCGGTCCAAAGCATTGATGCAGGCGGAAATCTGCTCCTTCATAGCATCAATCTTAGCGCAGGCGGCCTTCTTGGCCTCTTCTACGCGGGCCTCTTCGGCAGCGATCATTGCGTCTGCGTTCTTGGCATTCTCAATGGCTGCGGCGTTGGCATCGTTCAGCATCTGGGCGCACTTGGCTTCTGCTTCCTTCACCATCAGATCGCAGGTCTTCTGAGCGTTGACAATGGCGTCCTTCATACTTGCTTCGTTGGTGCGGTATTCTTCCAGTTTGCTGACCAAAACTTTCATCTTGCTTTTCAGCAATGCATTTTCTTTGTAAAGGGTGATGTAATCCTCGGTCAGAGGCTCCAGAAACTCGTCCACAGACTGCATGTCGTAGCCGCCAAATGTGGCGCGACCGAAGGAAATTTGTTCAATTTGTTGAGGTGTAAGCATATTGTATCCTCTCTGTTACACTTAAATAAAATTCTCGGACTCTACCTGAATGGTCTCCAAGTCGCCAACCACATCCATATTGTGGGGGCAGAACAGGTAAGTAGACTGGGCAACCTTCTTCACACTGCCGTCCAGAGCATAAACACTGCCGGACAGGAAATCCACAACCCGACGGGTCAGGGACTTGTCTACATTTTCCATATTCAAAATCACGGCTCTTCTCTTCCGCAGTTCGTCAGCAGCCTTAGCGGCATCGTCGAAGGTCTTGGCATGGAACAGAACAACCTCCTGCTTGCCGGAGCTCATATTCATCACATGGCCGCTGAAACCGGTGGAAGGAGCGGCAGCGGGAGCGGGCTCAGATTCCTGAGTAGCGGAGGAGAAGGGAGAGGTGCGGCGGCTGCGGGGGGCAGTGTCCTGTACTTCTTCCTCGTACTCGTCCATCTCTTCGTCGTAATCGTCGTAATCTTCATCGGAATAGGGCTGGGCAAATTTCTTTACATTATCCCAAAAACTCATATCTCTGTATCCTCCTAATATAGTTCCCTAAAACAGGAACGAAACTTATGCATAGTCCCGGGCTCCAAAGATGGCCGTGCCCACACGAATCATGGTGCTGCCGCAGGCGATGGCGTGTGCGTAATCTCCGGACATACCCATAGACAATATATTGACACATACATTATCGTATTTTTTTCCCGTTATGTCAACAGAAAGGTTATACATTTTTTGAAAAAATTTGTGATTTTCCGTGGAATTTTGGCAAATTGGGGGAATTGCCATAAATCCCAGTACCCGAATTGCAGAAAAACTGCCCGTTTGAGAGAGGACAGAATCCACCTCTTCTATGGAAAAGCCGGACTTGCTTTCCTCTTTTCCTACATTTATTTCCAGCAGAACATCCTGCACAATCCCTTGCTTAGTTGCTTCCTTGTTGATAGCTTCCAGCAGACGGACAGAATCCACACTTTGAATCAGGTCCACCTTTCCCACCACCTGCTTTACCTTGTTGGTCTGTAGATGGCCGATAAAGTGGACAGGCGCACCTTCGTAGGCGTTTTGGGATTGCTTCAGCGTCAGTTCCTGCACCCGGTTTTCACCGCAGCAGTCTACACCGGCCCGAATGGCCTCCTGCACAGCTGCCGTATCGTTCATTTTCGTGGCGGCACACAAAGTAATCTCCTCAGGCTTTCGACCTGCAGCGATGGCGGCCCGGGCAATTTCTTCCTTAATGCGGGCAACATTTTCGGTAATGGACATAACGACCTTCTTTCTGTCTTGGTACAAAAATGCGGCGAAGCATCGCTCCGCCGCATTTTTGCTACATAGCTTTCATGGGCTTCATAGGGGCTAAGGTGGAGATGGCTTGCTTGTAGATCATCTGCTGCTTGCCGTCTGTCACCAATACCACTACAAAGCTGTCATAGCCGGTGATGGTGCCCCGGAGCTGAAAGCCGTTCATGAGAAACAGTGTCACGGGAATCTTATCCTGACATGCCTCCTTGAGAATGGCTTCCTGTAGATTTGTAGGCTCAGACATATGTATACCTTCTTTCTGTGGGATACATAAATCTTAGCATTTTTCACTTGTCGGTTTGTGCTAAAACCTGTCGGGCCTTTGCAAGAATTTGCGTTGTCCCGTCATTTTCTTCTCGACGCAGCCAATGAATGGCAGAATTCCGCCGGAACCAAGTCAGCTGCCGCTTGGCATACTTCCGGGAGGACTGCTGTACCAAAGCAGTAGCGGTCTCCATGGAACTGCGGCCTTGGATAGCGTCTACAAATTCCTTGTAGCCAATGGCCTGCATGGCGGTACACTTTTCGGGAATACCCGCGTCCAGCAGACCTTGAATTTCCGCAATCAGCCCCTGTTCCAACATAATTTCCACCCGCTTATCAATCCGGGCATACAGGTTAGCTCGCTCTGCATCCTCCAAACCAAACCAAACAGGGTTATACCGAGGGGGAATCAGCTGAGTCTTTCTATTGTGTTCCGTGATGGTCTCACCGGTCTCCAGATAAACCTCCATAGCGCGGATAATCCGCTTTTGATCACTGGGGTGCAGCCGGTCTGCCGACCCCGGGTCAACTGCCCGAAGCTGTGCAATCACTGCCTCAATACCATGCTCGGCAGCTAACTTCTCCAGTTCTTCCCGTCGGCCGGTAGAGGGGACGGGGGCAAAGTCGTTGCCTTTGATTAAGGCGTCCATATAGAGGCCTGTTCCGCCTGCAATAATGGCGGTCTTTCCCCGCTGTATGATATCGTCCACAATGGGGGTTGCCAGAGAGCAATATTTTCCTACGGAAAAATCCTCCCAGGGCTCTGCTACCGACAGCATATGGTGGGGGATGTTCTCCATTTCTTCCGCTGTTGGCTTGGCGGTGCCAATATCCATTCCCTTGTAAACCTGCATAGAGTCGCAGGATACCACTTCGCCGTTCAGCTCCTTGGCAAGGGCAATAGAGAGCGCCGTTTTACCGGAAGCAGTCGGCCCGGCAATACATATGATGTTGTTCATAAATTAACTCCGCTTAAACTGCTTTTCCAGTTGCTTTTTGCTTAGGGTAATGCAGATGGGTCTGCCGTGGGGACAATGCTTCAAATCATCCCGGCTCAGCACCTGCTCTGCCAGCTTTAAGAGCTCCTGTTCGCTGCTCTGCCAGCCCGCCTTGATAGCCGCCTTGCAGGCAACGGTGTGAAGTAGCTCATCCCGCACACTGTCTTTCCGCTCCTTGCGACCGTTCAGCAAATCATATGCCAGCGTTTCCAAAGCATCAGCTGCCTGAGCGCCGTCCAAATCCATAGGAATTTGCCGAATGAGAACAGTATTCTCACCAAATTCCTGAATCTCAAAGCCCAGTTCTTCCAACAGCGGCTGATTCTCCAGCAAAATGGCGGCGCTGTCAGCGCTTAACCGATGGGCAACGGGGGTCAGTAGGGTCTGGGAAGAGATAGCCTCCTGATTGGCTTTCAGTTTCTCGAAGAGAATCCGCTCGTGGGCAGCGTGTTTGTCGATTAGATAAGCCTCTTCACCCTGTTCCACAATGATATAGCTGTTATACAGCTCTCCCACAAACCGCCAGGGAATGTCCACGGGCATAGCAGGAATCACCACCTGTTCCGGCTCTGACCGCTGGGGTTCAGGCTGGGGAACGGGGGCGGGTTTGGACGCAGGGGCAGCGGTGGGGAGAATTACGGTCTCCCGCAAAGGCGGTAGTACTGTTTCTTCAACCGCCATAGCGGTGGCGGCAGCAGCTACAGGGGAGGGTTTAGGCGCATCCTTTACCGCAGCGGTGAACGCCTTGTATTCCTGGGCGTTCATAGTACGGAAGAAATTCTCCTGCTTGGGGGCGGAAGCTGTAGATTGGGTCACGGGGGCAGGTGTGGACTTGAACTGCACCTGCGGTCTGTCCGGGGTTTTATTCAATGCGCCCAGTACCCCATAATGCACACAGTCAAAGACTGCCTTTTCATTGAGGAATTTCACCTCTGTCTTGGCAGGGTGAACGTTTACGTCTACAGCATTTGCCGGTACGGTCAGATGTAACACACAGGCGGGGAATTTGCCCACCATAATCTGATTCCGGTAGGCTTCCTCCAATGCGGCAATCAAAAGCCGGGATTTCACTGGACGACCGTTGATGAAGAAGGTTTGCAGGGCACGGCTGGGACGGGCATCGGAGGGCTTGGATACAAAGCCGGTGAGGGTAAACTGCTCCCATTTGCTGCTCAGTGCTATCATTTTTCCGCTGTCTCTGCCATAAACGCAGTACACGGCGGCCTCCAAAGAACCTGTGCCGGGGGTGGAGAGGACTTCTTTGCCGTCTTTGATAAACCGGAAAGCTACTTCCGGGTGGGCAAGGGCCTGCATTTGCAAAGCAGAAGCCACCTTGCCACCCTCGTAAGTGTCAGATTTCATAAATTTCATACGGGCAGGGGTGTTGAAGAACAAATCCCGCACAATGATGGTTGTGCCGTCAGGACAACCTGCCTCGGATTGCTCAGTGATGTTGCCTGCTTCCAGGCTGAGGGAAGTACCGGCAATATCCCCGGCGGTTTTTGTCAGCAGGTCAATCCGGCTGACAGAGGCAATGGCCGCCAAGGCTTCACCCCGGAAACCCATGGTGGCGATGGCTGCCAAGTCCTCGGCAGTACGCAGTTTGGAGGTGGCATGACGCAAAAAGGCAGTGCGGGCATCTTCGGGGGACATACCGCAGCCGTTGTCGGTTACCCGCAGGAAGGTCATACCTCCGTCCCGAATTTCCACAGTGACTTGGGTTGCGCCTGCATCTACGGCATTTTCCAGCAGTTCCTTCACAACGGAAGCAGGCCGTTCCACCACCTCGCCGGCGGCAATTAAGTTGGCAACATGGGGAGAGAGCTTAATAATTTTCGACATAAAATCACCTCAAGGCGGAAACACCGATTAGGTTAATGATAATGTGCATAAAAATAGGTGTGGCAATGGTATCGGACGCTGCATAGGCGTTTGCCAGCGCAATTCCGGCAGGCAGATACTGTATAAAACAGAGCAATAAGGTTGTCCAATCTGCGCTGCCGATATAGCCAATCAGATGAATGACGGCAAAACAGACCGTAGTCAAACAATAGGCAAGCAGAGGGCTTTTTCGGTAAAAGCCCTGAAAAAGCAATCCCCGAAACAAAACTTCTTCTGCGACAGGCACCAAAAGAACGGTGCAGAGGGCAAACAGCCCTGTGCGCTCCTGTACCATTTCTGCAATAGCGTCATCATTGATATTGGAGAAATTGGGGTCAATCCACGGGGTAATAGCGGACAACAGCCACATACATCCAAAATAAATGATCAAACCTTGAAAGGCACACCGCAGACATCGCCAAGGCTTCTCCCGGACAACTTGGAGAGATTTCCAAAGAAAGCGGTGAAAAATGGCGATTACAGATATGAAATTGATGCAGAAATAGAGAATATTGTGCTCGGTAACGGAAAGCTCAAGCCAATAACCGGCAGCGCCGATGAGACTGGGCAGAACCAAGGTGCTAATTAGCAAATAGCTCCAACCAAACAGGGCTTCCCGCCGTGTCATAGATATGGATAGTTTCATATTACTCCAACATTTTCTTCAGCTTATACAGTTCGTTCATAGCTTCGATGGGGGTGAGGGTCTCCACACTGATGGCTTCCAGCGCATTACATACCTGCTGGCTGCGCAGATCCAGCATACTGATCTGGTCATCCTCAGGCGCGTCCTGTACCACCTTGGGTTGGGGCTTTCCCTCGGTTTCCAGTTCCTGCAGGATTTCTCTTGCACGGCTGATAACTGGGTTGGGAAGGCCTGCCAGCTTGGCAACCTCTACACCGAAGCTGTCGTCGGTGGCGCCGGGGACAATTTTCCGCAGGAAAATCATCTTATCGCCCCGCTTTTTTACAGCGATATTGTAGTTTTTGATACCCGGTAGCTGGTCCTCAATGACACTCAGCTCGTGGTAGTGGGTGGCAAACAGGGTCTTTGCCCCCAGCTGCTTGGGGTTGGCGGCATAATCCAGTACCGCCCGGGCAATGGCCATGCCGTCATAGGTAGATGTACCTCTGCCGATTTCGTCCAGAATCAGCAGACTCTTAGCGGTGGCATACTTGAGGATAGATGCCATCTCCGCCATTTCCACCATAAAGGTGGATTGACCGGAGGCCAGATCGTCGCTGGCGCCGATGCGGGTGAAGATTCTGTCTACAATACCGATGGTTGCCGATTTGGCAGGTACAAAGGAACCCATCTGCGCCATCAGCACAATCAGCGCCACCTGCCGCATATAGGTGGATTTACCGGCCATATTGGGACCGGTGATAATAGAAATCAGGTTATCCCTACTGCCCAGCATCGTGTCGTTGGGAACAAACAGGCTGTTTTTTAATACCTTTTCCACTACGGGGTGACGACCTTCGCGAATGGAAATAGTGTTGTCCAGTGTAATCTCCGGACGGCAGTAGTTGTTCTTCACTGCTACCGTTGCCAAGCTGCACAGGGTGTCTACAATGCCCACCGCGGCAGCGGCGGTTTGCACCCGGACATTCTGGGCAGCCAAATGCTCCCGCAGCTGGGTAAAAATCTGATATTCCAAAGCGGTGCACCGCTCCTTGGCGGTGAGCACCTGCTCTTCCAGTTCTTTCAGTTCGGGGGTGATGTACCGTTCGTTGTTGGCAAGGGTCTGCCGGCGGATGTAATGCTCCGGCACCTGATCCACAAAGGACTTGGAGACTTCGATGTAGTAGCCGAATACCCGGTTGTAGTTCACCCGCAGAGTGCGGATACCGGTGGCTTCCCGTTCCCGGGTTTCGATGGCGGCCATAATACCGGCACCGCCGTCCAAAATGTCCTGCAGCCGGTCCACTTCCTCGTTGGCACCCTTGCGGATAATGCCACCCTCCCGTACAGTCAGGGGAGGCTTTTCGGCAATGGTGGATTCAATCAATACAGCGCAGTCGGTCAGAGGATCAATGGCATCCTCCAGCCGTTTCAGCAGGGGAGAATTGCTTTGTTGCAACAGCCGCTTAATGTCCGGCAGGACCCGGAGACCGCTGGCAAAGCCTAAGAGGTCCCGACAGTTTACAGAACCGGTGACGATGCGGGTCATTACCCGTTCCAGGTCTGTGACATATTTCAGCGCCTCGTCCAATTCCCCCCGGAGCAGGGTGTTGTTTACCAGTTCCTCCACCGCATTCTGCCGGCTGATGATTTCACCGGCATCCAGCAGGGGCTTTTCCAGCCAACTGCGCAGCAGACGGCCGCCCATAGGTGTCCGGGTTTTGTCCAGCACCCACAGAAGTGTGCCTTTCTTATCCTTGGCCCGCAAACCTTCCTGCAGTTCCAGGTTCCGGCGGGCATCCATATCCAGTTCCATAAACCGGCCGGTAGTATAGTATTGCAACTGCCGGATATGGGACAGATCATTTTTCTGAAGCTTTTTCAGCAGGTCAAGCAGACTGCCGGCAGCCATAACCGCCTCAGGCAGGCTGGCAAGACCCAGTTCTTCCAGAGCTTTGCCAAAATGGGACACCAGAGTTCCTTCGGCTGCTTCCTGTACGAACTGCTCTGGCTTGCCTTCGTCCAGGCAGCAATGCAGCCGATGCTGCAAAGCATCATCGATGACACCGCAGTAAGCGGCGCTGCCGAAACGGATAACCTCCGTGGGGGAGAATCGACCCAGTTCAGAGGCCGCGGCAGGGGCATCTTCGCAAACTGTCACATAAAACGCGCCGGTGGACACATCACAGAAAGCAAGACCCAGCTTACTATCCTCGCCGTACATACAGGCCATATAGTTGTTCCGGCTCTCCTCCAGCATACAGCTTTCGGTGACAGTGCCGGGGGTGACGATCCGGGTGATATCCCGCTGCACAATGCCCTTGGCCTGAGAGGGGTCCTCCATTTGCTCACAGATCGCCACCTTGTAGCCTTTCTGTACCAGACGGGCTATGTAGGCGTCTACAGAGTGATAGGGAACACCGCACATAGGGGTCTGTTCCTCCTCCGGCTTGTTCCGGTCACGGGTGGTGAGGGTCAGGTCCAATTCCTTAGCGGCAATTTTAGCATCGTCGTCGAACATCTCATAGAAATCGCCTAAGCGGAAAAACAGAATGCAGTCCTGATTCCGTTCTTTGATATCAAAATACTGCCGGCGCATAGGGGTCATTTCAGTTGACTTTGCCATAGCATTCAATCCTTTTCTTTCAGTTCACCGGTTAAACTCCAGGTAGTAGCGCCGGTGATGGTAATTTCCGCAAATGTACCGATAAGCGCGGTGTCGCCCATCAGTCTTACCAGTCTGCCACCCTCGGTACGGGCGGTTAAGAATTCCTTATCCGTGCCGTCAATCAGACAGCGGAGGGTTTTGCCGATATAGCCGTTGTGCAGCTGCTCAGAAATGCCGTTCTGCACAGCGCAAAGCCGGTCAAACCGGCGGTTTTTCTCCCCCTTGGGGGTGGGGTCTTCCATATCGAAGGCCGGTGTTCCCGGACGGGGGGAGAAAATAAAGGTAAACAAAGAATCGTAATGCACCTGCTCAATGAGAGAAATTGTCTCTTCAAATTCCTCTTCCGTCTCGCCGGGGAAACCCACAATCACATCAGAGGTCAAAACCAAATCCGGCATCACAGATTTGGCGTAATTCACTTTTTCCAGATAGGCTTCCCGGTCGTAGTGACGGTTCATCGCTTTCAGCACCCGGGAAGAGCCGGACTGGAAGGGCAGGTGCAGCTGTTTTGCAATTTTCGGGTAGGCAGCCATAGTGTCAAAGAGCTTTTGGGAAGCATCTCTGGGGTGGCTGGTCATGAAGCGGATAAGAAAATCTCCGGGAAGCTCTGCAATTTTCGCCAGCAGATCTGCAAAATCCATACCCTGCTCCAAATCCTTGCCGTAGGAGTTCACATTCTGACCCAGCAGGGTGATATCTTTCACACCGCTGTCAATCAACTCCTTGCATTCAACTAAAATATCCTCCCATTTTCGGCTGCGTTCCCGTCCCCGGACATAGGGGACGATGCAGTAGGTGCAGAAATTATTGCAGCCGTACATAATGGAGACCCAGGCCTTCAGCTTGCTGTCCCGGCTGTGGGGAAGGCCCTCTGCAATAGAGCCGGGCTCGTCGGCGGTGAAATAGGTGCGCTTGCCGGTGAACAGCACCCGGGAAAGCACCTCGGGAAACTGCCATAAGTGATGGGTAGAGAACACACCGTCCACATGAGGATAGGTGTCTTTGATACGGTTCACTACCTGCTCCTGACCTGCCATACAACCGCAAAGAAAAATTTTTTGACGGGGATGGCGGCGTTTCGTGTGGGTCAGAGCGCCCAAATTGCCGAACACACGCTGCTGGGCATGTTCCCGGATGGCGCAGGTATTCATAACGACAACATCTGCGCCTTCTGCTTGGTCTGTAATGGCGTAGCCGCTTTCAATCAGCAGGCCACGAATGGCCTCGGAATCGGACTCGTTCTGCTGGCAACCGTAGGTTTCCACATAGGCGGTGGGGGTAATGGTCTGTCCGTGCCAAAAGGCCTTTATTCTTTCACAGAAAGCAAGCTGCTGATTCAGTTGTTCCTGTGTAATGACTGTGGTTTTTTTCATTCTGAAAAAACTCCTTGTGCGTATAAATTCTCAATATAGAATAATACCATTTTTCTGTGTTTTTTGCAAGGGGAACAGATGGATTTTTCGCAGAATGTTAATATTTTGGAAACACACTTGCAATTATTGTCTTGCCGTGGTAAACTATGTGAGAATTACCCCATTTTATGGGAGAAAGAGGAACGCGTATGATTTGTAAATACTGTTTTGCCGAGGTGGAAGAGGGCGTAGTTGTTTGCCCTGCCTGCGGTAAAGAATTGGCAGAGACCGCAGAGGAAATTCAGCAGGGGGAAATTGCAGAGGCCGTTGAGGAAATTTCTGCCGAAGAAACGCCTGTTGAAGAAAAGAAAAAGTCCAAGGCTTGGAAAAAGGTGTTGGCCATTGCGGGTGTGGTTGTGCTGGCCGTTGTACTGGTAGGCGCAGTTTTGCACTTTATGGGCTTGGGCAAGCAGGTTATTCACTCTCTAAAGTTCTGGCGTGCCAATGATATTAAATATAAGCTCTCCTACACTGTGAAAAACGAAGTGGCCGAGAAGAAGAAGGATACCGTGATTGCTACTGTAGGCGATCAGGAACTGACCAACGGCGAATTGCAGGCCCACTATTGGATGGCTGTATACGATTTTCTTGACTATTACGGCTACTATCTGAGTTCCGTCGGTGTAGATGTGAACAAGCCTCTCAGTGAGCAGTATTATGACGAGGCAACCGGTACAACTTATCAGGAGATGTTCCTGAAGACCGCGCTGGACAGCTGGTACAGATATGCGGTCTTGGTAGAAATGTCCAAGGAAGCCGGTTTTAAGTTGAATGAAGAACAGCAGAAGTATGTGGACTCTGTAAAAACCCAGGTGGAAGAGATGGCGAAGGAGTATAAGTATACGGATGTGGAGAAGTTTATCGATGAGCAATTCTTCCCCGGCTGCTCCTTTGAAATTTATATGAAGTACACCACCACAAGCTATACGGCTCTTTCCTATTATGACAGCCTGTATGAGGGCCTGATGCCTACTCAGGAACAGATTGAGGCCTATTATACCCAGCACGAAGCTGAGTTTGTGACTAACAAAATCGATAAATCTGCCGGCAACTACTACGATGTGCGCCATATTTTGGTCAGCATTGAGGGCTCCGCTGATAACGAGGGTAACTACGGCAACGATCAGTGGCAGGCCTGCCTTGAGAGCGCCCAGAAAATGCTGGACTCTTTCTTGGCCGGTGAGGCTACTGAGGAGGCATTTGCAAAGCTGGCATTAGAGAACTCTAAGGACCCCGGCTCTAAGGAAAACGGCGGCCTGTACAGCGAATTGACCAAGGATACCGGCTTTATTGAGGACTTTAAGAACTGGTATCTGGACGAGAGCAGAAAGCCCGGTGACACCGGTCTGGTGAAGAACACGGAAAGCTCTGTGCAGGGCTACCACATTATGTACTTCTCCGGCAGTAAGCCTATCTGGGAGACAGAAACCAAGGCTGCGATCTTGTCTGAAAACACAAACAAGCTGATTGCAGAGGGCCAGACAAAATGGCCTATGAGCGTAGATTATAAGAAGATTGTTTTGGGTCAGGTAGACCTGGCAGGCTGATGGATAACCAAAAACCGCGGATGTAATCGTTACATCCGCGGTTTTGTTGTTTTAATCCCAATCAGGACAAGTGTCTGCCAGTATAGGCAGAGTGTGAAAAATCTGATGAGAAATGGATTTATATTCATTTACATCGGTGGCCTTTCTAAGCTGTTTGCCCAATTTGTGGGAATCTTCAAATTTGCACAGCCAATACCGCCAGTTTTCCTTCATCCGGAACATAGCATTCCGCTCACCGCCAAAGCCACAGATATATTCCTCCAACAGAGTATCATGAAAGGCTTCCAGCGTCGTGGCATCTGTGCCACTGGGAACCAATAATCCCGGGTCGGCAATCAGGCCCCGGCCCAGCATAACCGCCTGCAAACGGGGAAACTGCTGGGAAATGTCTGCCAAATCCCGCTTGGTGCAAAGACTTCCGTTGTAGCATACCGGCGCTTTGCTCTCCTGCAGGGCATACCGGAAAGCCTCCGTATCCACCGGTCCGTTGTAAAAGTTCTTGCGGATACGGGGATGGACAATCAGCTCCGCAATGGGATAGCGGTTGTAAAGGGCAAGAATATCTGCAAATTCCTCCGGCGTTTCATAGCCAATACGGGTTTTTACAGAGATAAACAGGGGAGAACGGGAAAAAATTTGGTCCAAAAACCGGTCCAGCGTGTCCAAATCCCGCAGCATACCCGCCCCCTTCCCCTTGGCGGTGACGGTGCCGGAGGGGCAACCTAAATTCAGATTGATTTCTCCATAACCCAAATCCCGGCAGACCTCTGCCAGCCATATAAAATCCTCGGCGTTTTTTGTGAGCACCTGCGGTACGACAGGAAAGCCTGCCAAGTCCGCTCTGGGCAGCTCCCGTTCCTCCCGGGCGGTCAATGACCGGTGGACAGTAGGGGAGAGAAAGGGCGTGTAATACCGCTCCGGTCCACCGAAATAGCGGTGGTGCAGCCTTCTGTAAATGCTGTCTGTCAGCCCCTCCAACGGGGCGAAATAATAACGCATATATGTACTCCTGAAAAAGGGTGCCGGGAGGCACCCTTTTTGTAAATTAAACTTCCATAATCACCGGCAGAATCATGGGATTTCGTTTGGTGGTTTTGTAGAGATAACCGCTCAAATCGTTCTTGATTGCGGTTTTCAGCACGGTCCAATCCCGGATCCGTCTGCGGCTGCACCGGTCAATGGCTTCCAGCACCACTTCCCGCAGTTCGTCCATCAGTTCTTCTGACTCCTTCACATAGATAAAGCCTCTGGTGATGATATCCGGCCCGGATACCAGCTCCCCGTCGTAGGCACTGATGTTGACACATACCACGATCATACCGTCGGTAGCCAGATGCTTTCTGTCCCGGAGAACCACACTGCCCACATCGCCCACGCCGGTTCCGTCCACAAAGACCTTGCCGGCGGTGACAGTGCCGTTTTCCTTGCAGGTCTTGCCGGTGAATTCAAACACCGTGCCGA